>CAIWAD010000159.1 GCA_903910645.1 uncultured bacterium
GCCCAGGGGCGTAATGCAATTGAGGATCCAGGCCAGCTCACTGTGCTGGGGCACATGGCTTTGGATGAAGACCGTGTGGCGCTCCGGATCAATGCCTGCGGCCAGGTAGATGGCAAGTGCCTCCAGGCACTGCTTGCGCAGGTCCGCCGGTTTCTGCCACACGGTGATGGCATGCAGGTCCACCAGCATGTAGAAGCACTCGTGATCCTCCTGCAGGCGCACCCAGTTGCGCATGGCGCCCAGGTAGTTGCCAATCATCAGGCGGCCGCTGGGCTGGATGCCCGACAAAATCACCGGGCGGCGGGCCTCCAGAGTCGCATCCTGCGCGCTCATGAGGGCCTCGCTGCGTTGAGAATGGACAGCTTCAGGTCCGTGTTGCCCGCTCCATTGACGCTGTCCAACTGCTCGCGCACTGCCGCGTTCACCGCAGTGGAGGTGGGAAATGCGCGAGCCTCATCGGGCCGCAACGGCACCAGGTTCCTTCCCCGTTGAACTTCCGCCACGTGCTGGCTCCGAACAGCGGACAGGATCTCATCCTTCGCAGATGTGATTCGCAAGTCGCCAGTCTTCAACACATCGATCCTTCTCATCACTCTTCCGCTCCTTTCGCGTTGCCCAAGGGTCACAAGGCGGCGTTCTCCAACGGAATGGTCTATGTCAGTAAAGCTGATGGCCAAGAGCTCGCCGAACTGGGTGGCCGCTTCATCGAAGCGCACCCCGGATGCAAGGTGATTTGCCTTCGCCACTTCCCACTGGAAGTCCACAATCCTCCCCCTGCCCTCGCTCAGTGCATGCTTCGCAAAGCCTCAGGGTCGTTTATGCCAGCGCGCCGGTTCAGCATCAATGGGCCAGTTCCAGAATTTCCATCACCGCCACCTCCGTGTAGGCGCCCATGCCCCAGGCGCGCGCCTGCCGTGCCGCCAGGAAGGCGATCTCCGGGAAATGGGACTCCGCCACGCCTGCCTCGCGCAAAGTGGCCGGCGTGCCCACCTGGCGGTACCACGCCACAAGGGCCTCCACAGCGGCGTCCACTCCACAGGACTCCGGCAAGGCGAAGACTTTCTGTCCCAGACGCTCCAGATGAAAGGCGAAGTCCTCCGCCTGGGGCTGCTCCAGGCGCCAGCGGATCCAGCCGGCATAGATGGCGCTCAGACCGGCTCCATGGGCCAGATCCGTGACGGCGCTGATGGCATGCTCCACCATGTGCACGGGATAAGGAGCCGGCCCCGCCCCCGCGCTGGTCATGCCGTTCAGCGCCAGGGTGGCGCTCCACATGAAGTCTCCCCGCGCTTCAAGATCCTGGGGATTGGCCTTCAGGCGCACGCCGCAATCCACCAGGCTGCGGAAGAGACCCTCCTTCAGCTCCAGCTGGACGATGGGTCGCCGCAGGGGCGTGTTCAGATAGGGTTCCAGCAAATGGGCGAAGGCGTCGCTAAGCCCGTTGGCCGTCTGTTCCCAGGGGAGGCCAAGGGTGAGGTCCGGGTCCAGCAGGGAGACGCGGGGGTGCGTGTGCAGGCTGCTGAAGAAGGTCTTGTTGCGCGTGTCTTCCCGCGTCACCACGCTGCCCCCGTTCATTTCACTGCCCGTGGCCGCCAGGGTCAGCACGGCCACCAGGGGAAGGGCCTTGCGCACCGGAGCGCCGCCCTCAAAAAAGTCCCACACATCGTGATCTGCCAGCGCGCCGGCGGCCACGGCCTTGGCGCTGTCCACCACGCTGCCCCCGCCCACCGCCAGCACCAGGTCGGCGCCGCAGTCCCTTGCCTTGGCAATGCCTTCCCGCACATGACCGAGCACGGGATTGGGACGCACCCCCTCATGGGCGGTGAAGGGAATGCCCAGCGCCCGCAGGCCCTCCTCCACGGCATCCAACAGGCCGCTGCGCCTGGCACTGCCCATGCCGCTGATGAGCAGCACATGACGGGCGCCCAGCTCCTGACAGACCGCTGCGGCGCGGCGGCTGACGCCGGAGCCGAATTCAATGCGCGTGGGATTGACGAAAGTGAACGCGTTCATGAGAGATCCTTTGGATTCAAGTGCCCAGCTCAAGCACCCAGGCGATGGCCGTCCAACACGATGCGCACCGTGCCGCGCCCTTCCCGGGGCGTTTTACGCTGGCGCATGGTGGCGCGCAGGCGTTCGTAGAAGCGCTGCAACTCCGGCGTAAGGCGCATGTCCACGCGTACGGCGGAGGGAAGCCAGTGGCCGCCCACGCGGATGTAATCGTTCTCCAGTTGCACGGCCTTCAATGTATCGTGCCAGGTGTTCACCTGGGTCACCAGCCAGCGCAGCGTGTCCACGCGGTAATCCATGCGCGCCAATAGACCGTCCTCGCGAAAGAGCCCGCCCAGCCGCACGCTGCCCCGGGGATCGCCGGGACGGGCGGGAGAAAGACGGGGCTCCGAGAGACCGGCGAAGAGGCTGTCCGCCGTCCACATAAGCGCCTTGCGCGGCAGCAGGGCGAAGCCTTTGGCGTCGAAGTCAAAGCGGTCCGGCGGTGTGTGGCGGATGCCCACGCGCTTGCCCTTCACTTTCATGCCGGGCAGATCGATGTCAATGAGCATGCCCGCCCGCCAGGCCGGCAGCCCTTCCTGGGCCAGCCGCACGCGTTCCATCACCCGCTGGGCGGGGTTGGCAGTGGTGCCGCGTGGCGCCGCCAGAAGAAGCATTGGCAAGAGAAGCAGCAGGGCCAGCCAAGTGCGCCGGGAACGAAATCTCCGTGTCACGAGAGGATGTCCTTCCGCAAGAATGAAAAGGCCGCCGCGCCGGTGAAGAGTCCCGTCCAGGCCGCCAGGGTGAAGAGACTGCGCGCCATTTCCGCCACGGGCAGGGGTTCTTCAAGAGCCAGGCTCCACACATCGAAATGTGACGTGAAGAGCCAGGGCCGCAGATTGTCGAAGATGGCCAGGGGCAGATTGGACAAGGCCAGCAGCACAATGAGGATGGCCATGCTGCCCACGATGGGCCCAATGGGATGCTCCACCAGGGTTCCCACCCAGAAGGCCAGGGCAGCCACGCTGGCCATGGCCACGCCGGCGCAACCATAAGCCAGCAACAGGCGCGGAATGGCCACGGACTCGCCCAGCAGCACCACGCCCTCCGTTCCCACCACCAGCACATCCCCGCCGCCCATGAGAAGCAGGCCAAAGCCCACGGAGACCACGGCCAGAAGGGCCACCAGGCTGAAGGCATAGGCCTGGGCAACCACATACTTGGCGGCCAGCACCTGCAGGCGTGAGGGCCGCCGGATGAGCCACACGCGCCAGGTGCCGCGCACGGCCTCGCCGGAAAGGATGTCCCCCGCCACCAGTGTGATCAGGAATGGGATGTGCACCCACAGGAAGTTCATGACGATGATGGACGCCGTGTAGCCGTTCATCACATCGCCCACCAGGATGAACTGCTCTTCCAGCCCGCGCGTGAACTGGCTGGAAAGCAAATCGCCACTGGCGGCCAGTCCCCACAGGATAAGGGGCACCACCACCAGAATGGCCGCGTAGCCAATGGCCGTGCGCCACAAACGGACCGTTTTGGCCAACTCAGCCTGGATGAGTGTCAGCATGCCGCCTCCCCGCCCGCCACGGCCAGGAGAAGATCCTCCAGGCTGTCCCGCGGGGCGAAACTGCGCGGGCCCGCGCCACTGTGGACCAGCGCCTCCACCAGGGCCTGGCTGTCCAAGGCGCTGGCATCCAGACGCAGGCCGCGCGGCCCCTCCTCCACACTGGTGATGCCTGGCCAGTTCTGCAGCAGCGCCAGTGCAGCGGCAGGACTGGAGCAGTCCAGCTGCCAGCTGCGCCCGCCGTGGCGCTGGAAGAGTTCGCCCGGCTCGCCTTCCGCCACCTTCCTCCCCTGATGCAGCACCAGCAATCGGTCCGCCAGCTGTTCCACCTCTGGCAGGAGGTGGCTGCTGAAGAGCACGGCCATGCCCTCCTCACGCGCCAGGCGGCGAATCCAGTCCCGCATGTGCCGCATGCCGCCCGGATCCAGGCCGGTCATGGGCTCGTCCAGCAACAGGAGGCGGGGGCGGTGCAGGATGGCCTGCGCCAGGCCCAGGCGCTGCTTCATGCCCTGGCTGAACACCTTCACCCGATCTCCGGCCCGCTGGGACAATCCCACCAGCACCAGCACCTCCTCCACGCGGGCGTCGTCGCGCACACCCTGCAGGCGGCCCAGCCAGCGCAGATTGTCCCGCGCCGACAGCTGGGGATACAGGTCGGCACGCTCAATAAGGGCCCCCACCTGGGCCAGGGCCTGGCGGCTTCCTCCCGGAAAGCGCTCGCCCAGAATGGTGAAGTGGCCGGCGTCCGGACGCACCAGGCCCAACAGCATGCGCAGGCTCGTGCTCTTGCCAGCGCCATTTGGACCCAGGAAGCCCAGGATTTCCCCGGCA
>CAIWAD010000160.1 GCA_903910645.1 uncultured bacterium
CATTGCGCTGGCGGGCATCATTGTGCGCAACTCCATCCTGCTGGTGGACTTCATCAACCTGGAGATCCGCAGCGGCGAGAGCGTGGAGAACGCGGTCATGAAAGCCGGCGCCGTGCGCTTCCGGCCCATTCTGCTCACCGCACTGGCCCTGGTGGTGGGTGCCGGCGTCATCTACCTGGATCCAATTTTCCAGGGGCTGGCGGTGAGTCTCATCGCCGGCGTACTGGTGAGCACGGCCTTGACCCTGGTGGTCATCCCCCTGCTGTACTTCATGTACCTGAAGGCGGTGGGCACGGCCATTGTGATGGAAAAGGACTGAGACAAGGCGCCTTATCCTTCGGACGGAGGGAGAGGCATTTTCTGGAGATTGAACATGAACATGAACGCGATCCTGCGGGGCATGGCGGGCTTCTTCACCCTCTTGTCCCTGGCCCTGGCCCATTGGCAAAGCCCTTCCTGGCTGTGGTTCACCGCTTTTGTGGGCTTGAACCAGCTGCAGAGCGCCTTCAGTGGCTGGTGCCCGGCCATGTGGATACTGCGCAAAGCCGGTGTGAAGGAGTAGGAGGCCCATCATGAAAATGCTCATGGCCATCATCGACAGCAGCCGCAAGGAGGAGCTGGAGTTGGTCCTGCAACGGGCCGGCGTGCAGGGCTGGACGGAGATCCCCCATGTGCGTGGCATGGGCAGCACCGGCCCGCGACTGGAGTCCGCCGCCCATCCCGGCAGCAGCGCCATCATCCAAACCCTGGTGGAGGACGAAAGACTGCAGCCGCTGGTGGAGGTCATCCTGTCCTATTGTGGCCAGTGCAGCGAGCACATCAAGCTCCTGCACTGGGATGTTACCATGGTGATGTAGGGTCGGCCTTGCCGGACAGGCTCCCGGGAGCCGACCCCGTGGAAGGATGTGAACATGCTTTCGATGATGCGAAGCAAATGGAAAGGACGGCCCGGCCCCATGCAAGACATCCTGCAAGTCGTGGCCTTCGTGGCGGTGTGGATTCTGCTGCAGCGGGTGATCCTGCCGCGCATGGGCATTGGCACCTGAATGTCCGGCCCGGCGGGCGGCGCCTGCCAGGTGGATCCCAAGAAGGAATCCGACACGAAATGAGTGAACTCCCGGCCCTGCGGCCGGGAGTTTCCGTTTTGTGCGATCAGGATCTCAGGCCAGCGCATCCATGATGGGGTAGAGCACGGTGTTCTCCTGCTGGATGCGGCCACCCAGGGCTTTCAGGATTCCTTTGGTGGCATCCCGGAATCCGGCGGGGTTGCGTGATACCGCTTCAGCGGAGGGCCAATTGGCCAGATAGGTCTTGAACACCGAGGCGATGCCTCCCATTTCCTCCACGAAGCGTTCGGCGGTCTGCCGCACGGTGGCGTCTCCATGCTGCAGCAGGCTGGGATAGAGATGCTTGTCCTCCATGGCCAGATGCACCGTGAGGCGCCCGGCGATCTCCGAGAGAAGATGGCGGGCCTGGGTGGCGGGAAAATCGTTGTCCGCCTTGCCCAGCAGTCCGCCAAGCTCACCGGCCAGGCCAAGCAACTGGTCGTGCTGCTCCCGATAGCTTTGTGTTCTCAGCATGGTTCCCCCCCGGTTGATGAATTCCCTCCTGAGTGTCGGAGTTTCATTGTCCCAACTTGAGTCCCAATCGCAGGAGGGCCTGTCGCCAGCCTTACCTTGTGTGGGCACATCACTGGGGAGTCAATGAACCTTTGGCGGAAATGGGCGCTGCCTGCGCTGGCCGTGCTGACAATTCTGTGGCTTGCCGCCGGGGCGGGACGGGTGTGGTGTCTGGACGATGGCCTGCGCTTGCTGGCCGCCTCCGGCTCCGCCGTTCACCGCATCACGGACCTGGGCCAGGTGGTGAACTCCCTGCCTGG
>CAIWAD010000161.1 GCA_903910645.1 uncultured bacterium
CACAGCTTCGGGCCTGCCGCCTTCCGGCGCCACATCCAGGCGGGGATCCACCCATTCCCGCACCAGTGGGATGGTCTCAGCCGCCGTCTCGCGCTCCTCCACCACGCTTCCCACGGGCGGGGGGGAACCGGCGCGCAAACTCTCCAGGATTTGCAGGCCTTCGAACGCATCCCGCGCGTAGAAGAGCGGGCCAGGATAAAGGGGGCGAAGTTCTTCCTCCACATGACGCCGATGCAGGGCTGCGCCTCCCAGAATCACCGGCAGCGAAATGCCTTCCCGGGCGAAAACCTCCAGGTTCTCGCGCATGACGAAGACACTGCGCACCAGGAGGCCACTCAGACCCACGGCATCGGGCGGATGACGCCGGATGGCCTCCAGCAGTTGTTCCACCGGCACCTTTATGCCCAGATTCTCCACTTCCCAGCCATTGTTGCGCACAATGATGTCCACCAGGTTCTTGCCTATGTCGTGCACATCGCCCCGCACCGTGGCCAGGAGCAGGCGGCCACGCGACGCTCCTCCCTCCGCGCCCTCCATGTGGGGCTCCAGGTGACGCACGGCGCGCTTCATGGTCTCCGCGCTCTTGAGCACGAAGGGCAACTGCAGGCGTCCCGCGCCGAAGAGTTCGCCCACGGTCTGCATGCCCGCCAGTAGTACTTCGTTGATGATGGCCCAGGGGCTGAAGCTCTCCAGGGCCAGATCCAGCTCGGCCTCCATGCCTTCGCCGCGCCCTTCCACAATGCGGCTCGTCAGGCGTTCGTCCACCGGTCGATCATCATGGGCGCGCTCCTCGCGCTTGGCGGGGCCAGCTTCTTCCCCCAGAGCCAGCAGGGCCGCCAGCGGATCCCCGTGGCGATGGTCCCCCAGGATGAGGCGTCGGCACCAGTCCACCTGTTCCGTGGGCAGGGAATGGGTGGGCGTGATGCGTCCGGCGTGCAGGATGGCGGCATCCAGTCCCGCCGCCAAGGCCTCTTCCAGGAAGACGCTGTTCAGCAACTGGCGCAGGGCGGGCTTCAGGCCGAAACTCACATTGCTCAGGCCCAGGCTGGTGCGCACGCCGGGCAACTCCCGGCGAATGAGACGCAGCGCCTCCAGGGTGTCCGTGGCGCTGTGGCGGTACTCGGGATCACCGGAGGCCAGGGTGAAGGTCAAGGGATCAATGAGCATGTCCCCGGGGGCCAGACCTTCCTCCACCGCCAGGGCCACCAGGCGCCTGGCCACCTGCAGCTTGCGCTCGGGGCTGCGCGCCATGCCCTCTTCGTCAATGCACAGGCCCACCACCGCCGCGCCATGGGTGCGGCACAGGCCCAGCACGGCCCGGGCGCGGCCTTCGCCATCCTCAAGATTGATGGAATTGACAATGGCCCTGCCGCCCAGGCGCTCAAGCGCCGTCCGGATGACGGGAAGCTCCGTGGAGTCAATCATCACTGGCAGGGTGCAGCTGGTGGCCAAGCGCTGGCAAAGCTCGTCCATGTCCCGCACCTCATCCCGGCCCACGCAGGCCACGCAGAGATCCAGCACATGGGCGCCCTCTTCCGCCTGCTCCCGGGCCATGGCCACCATGCCATCCCAGTTCTCGGCCTCCAACAGACGGCGGAATTGCCGCGATCCGTTGGCGTTGGTGCGTTCGCCAATGAGCAGGGGCCCCGGTTTCTGGTCCAGAGCCACCGTGCTGTAAAGGCTGGCCACCTGCTCCACCGGCAGAGGCCCACGCGCGGCGGGAACGCGGCCACGCAGCGCTTCGGACAAGGCACGCAGGTGTTCGTGGGTGGTGCCGCAGCAGCCGCCCGCCACCGATACACCCAGGTGCGTGACGAAATCCACCATCTCGGCGGCAAAGGCGTCGGGGCCAAGGTCATAGACCATGCGGCCTCCCTCCGCCCTGGGCAGCCCCGCATTGGGTTGCACGCTCAAAGGCAGTGGACAGGCCCCACCCAGTTGGAGGAGCTGGGAGCGCATGGCGGACGGCCCGGTGGCGCAATTCAAGCCAAAGAAGGCTGGCTTCAGGGGCAAGAGGGCGCAGAGCGCGGCCAGGGCTTCCGTGCCCAGCAGCATGGAACCCGCGCTCTCCACCGTGATCTGCACACCCACCGGGAGGCTGCGCCCCATGTCACGGAACACACTGCGGCAGGCCTCCATGGCGGCGCGGGCCTGCAAGGGATCCTGCACCGTCTCCACCAGCAGCAGCTCGACACCACCATCCATCAGTCCACGCACCATTGGCAGATAGGATTCCACCAGTTCGCGGAATCGGATCTGCCCCAGGCTGGCCAGGCGCGTGCCTGGTCCAATGCTGCCGGCCACATGGCGGGGCCTGGACGCGGTGCTGAACTCGTCCGCCACGCCTCGCGCCAGTGCGGCGGCGGCGCGGGACAGCTCATAAGCGGCTTCGGCCTCGTCGTATTCCCCCAGCACCACGCTGAATGAGCCGAAGCTGTTGGTTTCAATGATGTCCGAACCCGCGTCCAGAAATCCCGCGTGAATGGTGCGGATCAGGTCCGGACGGGTGAGCACGAGCCATTCGTTCAGGCCTTCACGGCCCTGGAAATCCGCGGGATCCGGCGCGGCGAACTGGATGCTGGTGCCCATGGCGCCGTCGAAGAGCAGTAGCTCGCGGCCCAGGCGGCTCTCCAGATCGATTCGTGACATGATCATCGTCCTTTCTGGGGCAGGGGAGGCCCGATCTTGGTACCTTCCGCCACCGATTGATTCTGTCATGGGGGATCCCGGCCCTGCGCGGCGCTTGGCTGCGGCGGCCGTCCGGGCCCTTACAACCTAAAGAAAGTCAGGCCATGCGCATTCCCGACTTCCTGGCCCAGCGCCGGGAGCCATTTTTCAGTTTTGAGCTCATTCCTCCCGTGCGGGGAGGCGGCATGCAACTGGTGCGCCAGACGGTGGAGGAACTGCTGCCCTTCCATCCCGCATGGATTGATGTCACCAACCATGCGGCAGATTCCTGGTTCGAGGAAGGGGATGACGGCGCCTGGCGGCGGCATATCTACCGCAAGCGTCCAGGCACGCTGGGGCTGTGCGCGGCCATCCGCTATCAATACGGCATCGAGACAGTGCCTCATCTGCTCTGTGTGGGCTTCACCCGGGAGGAGACGGAGGACGCGCTCATCGAACTCTCCTACCTGGACATCCACAATGTGCTGGCTGTGCGGGGCGATGTGCCGGAGTGGCATCAGGTAAGGCCGGGGGCCCGCAACACCTTCGCGGTGGATCTGGTGCGCCAGGTGTCTGACATGAATCATGGGCGTTATCTGCACGAGCTGGCGGAGCGTCATGCCTCGCGCTTTGATGTGGGCGTGGCCGGCTACCCGGAAAAGCATGTTGAGGCGCCCAACCTGCGCTACGATCTGGAGCACCTGAAGGCCAAGGTGGATGCTGGAGCCCAGTGGGTGGTGGGGCAGATGTGCTTCAGCGCCTCCACCTGGAAGGAATGGACAAGGCGTTGCCGCGAGGCGGGAGTGGACATTCCGCTCTTGCCCGGTTTGAAGGTGGTGAGCCGTCTGCATCAGCTGAGCAGTCTGCCCCGGCACTTCCATGTGGACCTTCCCGAGGAACTGGTGGAAGGTTTGCGCCATGCCAGGAGCGCCCAGGAACGGGATGAGATCGGCGTGGCTCATGCCGTGGACCTGGGGCGTCGCCTGTTGGAGGACGGTGCGCCGGGACTGCATTTCTTTGTCACACAGGATGCCCCGCTGGTGGCTCAGGTCATGCGCCGCATCGGCATTTAACGGGCATTGGAGCGCCACGGCCAAGGATGCCGGTCGCCCCTTTGCTATCATGGACGGGCCGCGCGATTGGCGCGGCGGCACGAACAGAAAGAAGGGATGGCATGAAGCTTCTGACGACGGCCCTGTTGACGGGCATGCTGGCCGCGGCGGCCTTTGGCGCGGCTTTTTCAGGCACTGTGAAGCAGACCATGAACTCCGGCGGCTACACCTACGCCCTAATCGCCACCGGTTCCGGCGATGTGTGGGTTGCGGGACCTGAGACCAAGGTCACCAAGGGACAGAAAATCAGCACGGGCGAAGGCATGCTCATGAGCGGGTTCAAGGCCAAGAGCCTGAACCGCACCTTTGACCAGATCTATTTTGTGAACTCCATTGGCGGCGGCGGCAAGAGCGCTGATGCAGGCGCCGGTTCCCATGGCGGCGGCTCCATGGCCAATCCCCACGCCGGCATGCCGCTGGCAGGCTCCACGGCACCCGCCCCCGCCGCGGCCAAGCCCAAGGCCGGAACCATCAAGAAGGCCACCCACACGGTGGCGGATCTCTTCTTCCAGCCTCGCCTGCTC
>CAIWAD010000162.1 GCA_903910645.1 uncultured bacterium
GCTCTATTGCGATTTGCTTGGTCGTGAGATCCCCGCCCAAGCGCTGGAGGGCTGTCCCATCACCGATGTCAGGGACGGCGAGGGCCGCCTGGACCAGGCCGGGAACAGCACCAGGGAGGATCTGCTGCGGTGGATGGAAGCCTGCCGCCGTCACCTGCTTGAGGCGTGTCGCGAACTGGATTCCCACGGTCTGGACAGGGTGATGCAGGGACTGGAGGGCGGCGCCACGCCCGCGTGGATTCTAAGCCACCTCATCCAGCACGAGGCGGAGCACCGTGGCGTGCTGCGGCGCATGGCGGGCCTCTTGAAGGATGCCGGGCAATAAAAAACGCCGGGGCACAGGCCCCGGCGCCGCAGCAGTTGTAACCGGCCCCACAGTGGACCGGGTGGCCGATGACTTCATGGCTCACCGGCCGGTGGAAGAGATCGGCTCCGTGCGGGCGCGTCTTTAATTCCCTCGCCAAGCATTTTGAGAATTGACGCCAAATCCTTGCGGGACTTGATCTTTCCAGCTTTCCCAACGGCCCTCCACACGCCCCTGGGTGCTACATTCCAGCCATGTACTTCACTCTGCTTGGTCCCACGGGCAATCACGACGCCCATCTGCGCTACCTGGGTGTGGGCCGCGCCGGCCTCCTGCTGGAGGCGGGGCTGGATCCCATGCGTGATGGACATGCCGCCCTGCCGCGGCTGGGTCCGCTGGAGGACCACGCCGATTATTATCCGGTGGACGCCATCCTGCTCAGCCACGCCCACATGGACCACATGGCCGCCGTGCCCGTGCTGGCCGCCCGTTGGCCCCACGCACAAATCCTGTGCACGGAGGCCACCTGGCGCCTGGCCAGAGTGCAACTGTGTCGCCACGCCACGTTGTGGGCCGAGGCATGGGAGGCGGGGGAGAGCCAGGACGAGGCGCTTTATGGCCCCGCCGATGTGCAGGAGCTGGAGGCCAGGGTGCGGCTGGTGGAGCGCGGCGAGCGCATCAATCCCATCGCCTCCGAGCCCGGCCTGTTCCTGACGCCACTGGACGCAGGGCACATCCTGGGCAGTTGCAGCTGGCTGGTGGAGCATGAAGGCCGCCGCCTATTCTACACGGCGGATGTGTGCGGTCGCCCACAGAGCGTCATCCAGGGGGCCGTCTATCCCCCCCAGCCCGTGGATGTGGTGCTTAGCGAGAGCACGGTGGCATGGAGCCCGCGTCATGCGGCCCTTTCCCGCCGGGATGAAATTGAACGCCTGGCCCTCGCCCTGCGCGAGGTGGCCGCCGTGGGTGGCTCCGTGCTCATGCCGGTCTTCAACATGGGCCGCGCCCAGGAGCTCCTCTTCATCCTTCACAGCTTGAAGCGCAAAGGCCGCATACCGCCGCTGCCAGTCTATGTGGGGCGCAGAGCCTGGGAAATCGCCCAGCTCTACGACCACTTCGCCACGCGGGATCGCCGACTGCTGCCGGACTTCAAATTCCATGAGACCATGGTGGATGTGCTGGACCTGGAGGAGGATGGCGTGGAGCTGGAAGGCTCGCGCATTTTCCTTGTGCCCAGCGGCATGATGCAGCCCCGCAGCGCATCCTGGCAGGTGGCGCGCCAACTGGTGCCCCTGCCCCTGCACGCCATCTTTTTTGTGGGACACGCCGCTGGCGGCAGCTTCGCCAAGCAGGTGATGCAGAGCGAGTCGGGGGATCTGCTGGACTTCGAGGGCCAGCGCCTGCCACGCCATTGCCGGGTGGAGACCTTTCTCTTCTCCTCACATTCCAGCCTGCCGGAGCTCCTGGAAATGGTGAAGCGGCTGAAGCCCGCGCGCCTGGTGGCCCTGCCCGGCCGCAAGGACTCGGCGGAGCGTCTGCTGGAGGCTGCCCGCGGGCAGGATCCTGCCCTGGCGACAGAGCTGGCCATGCCTGGCGTGGAGCTGGATCTCAGCGCTCCATGAGTCTGCTGGACCCCGCCCTTTCCCGCCAGGTGGCGCGGCTTGCGCTGCCCGTGGTGATCTCCCAGTTAAGCCAGACCGTGGTGGGCATGGTGGACACCATGATGGTGGGCCGTCTGGGCGTGGTGCCCCTGGCGGCCACCGGACTGGCGGGCCTGGCGGTGTGGATGGTGATGGGCGCATTTGGGCATTTGGCCACGGGCACGCAGATACTTGCCTCCCGCCGCACCGGGCAGGAGAACCACGCCGCCGCGGGCCGCGCACTGGCCTCCGCCCTGCAGGCGGGCTTGCCATTGGGCCTGCTGCTCATGGTCCTGCTCCATTGGCTCTATCCCCTCTACTACGGATTGGTGCTGCAGGGGCCGGCGGATCCCTTGTACGAACCCTGCCTTAGCTACACGCTGTGGCGCATCACGGGACTGGTGCCCTTTGTGATCATCAGCGCCCTGCGCGGCTTTTTCAACGGTGTGGGCGACACGCGGCAGCACATGCGCGTGGCCATTTTCATCAACCTGGTGCACATCCCTTTGAACATCCTGCTCATCTGGGGAAAGCTGGGCCTGCCCGCCATGGGCGTGGCGGGAGCGGGCCTGAGCGCCGCGCTTTCCACCACCGCGGGAGCCGGATACTTCCTGTGGCGCGCCTATCGCGCCGGCCTGCGCAGCCGCTGGGACTTCCACTGGGGCATGGTGTTGAAACGCGCCGCGGGCCCTGAGGAGGGACCTGGCCATGTGCTGCGGCTGGCGGCCCCGGCATCGGCGCAGTCTTTTCTGGTGCTGGCAGGCTTCACTTTTTTCATCGCCATGATGCGCCATGTGGGGACCCTGGAGACCGCCGCCACCAATGTGGTCTTCACCGTGCTCAGCTTTTCCTTCATGCCGGGCTTCGGCATTGGCATTGCGGCCAGCACGCTCATTGGGCAACTGTTGGGCGCTGGTCAGCCGGAGGAGGCGCGGCGCGCCGGCTGGGAGGCGCAGAAACTGGGCATGGTGATGATGAGTCTGCTGGGCCTGCTCTTCCTGGCCTTTCCGGATCCCCTGTTGCGCCTCTTCACCACGGATCCCGCCGTCATTGACGTCAGCCGCCTGCCCTTGCGCCTGCTGGGCTGCTTCCAGACCATTGACGCCCTGGGCATGACCACCGCCGGTTGTCTGGAAGGCGCCGGCCTGACCGCCCATGTCATGCGCGTGGATGTGGGTCTCAACTGGCTGCTCTTCCTGCCCCTTTCGGCCACCATCATTTTCGTGTGGGGTGGTGGCATGCTGGCGGCCTTCAGCGCTTTGGCCATTTATCTAAGCGCCTACGCCCTGTTGCTGCAACGGGAATACCGCCGGGGCCGCTGGATGGAGCGCGTGGTGTGAGAGCCCAGGACCACAGGGGTGCGGAGGGACTTGTCGCGGCTGGCGGCCTGGTGGAAGCGCTGCGTCTGGGCGTGCTGCAGGTGGATCCGGAGCGGGCGCCCACCCTGGGAGAACTTCCGGCTCGTCTGGACAGCCTGGCCGCTGAAGGCGCCCAGGTGATCCTCCTTCCGGAGTTCTGGAACGCCTCTTTCGAGGCGGGCCGATTGCGCCGGGGAGCCCTGCGCGCGGAGGAGGAGCTGGCGCCCCTGCTGGAATGGACGGTGCGGCATCCTGGACTTCTGCTGTGTCCGGGATCCCTGCCGCTGGAGATTTCCCATGGCGACGCGCCCTTGCTGGTGAACCGCTCATGGCTGTTGCAGGAAGGGCGCGTGCTGGCCCGCTACGACAAGCTCCATCTCTTCGGCCCCATGGGCGAGCCCCAGTGGGTCAGGCCCGGCAATGCGCCCTGCTTATGCCAGGTGGACCTTCCCCAGGGCCGCCTGACGGTGGGACTGGCCATTTGCTACGACCTGCGCTTCCCCGAGCTCTTCCGGGATCTGGCAAGCCGTGGCGCCGAGCTGATCCTCCTGCCCGCCCAATGGCCACGCCAGCGTCATGGCGCTTTCCATCACCTGCTCCACGCCCGCGCCATGGAGAATGGCATCTGCGTGGTGGGGGTGAACCGTCTGGGCCGCAGCGGCGGAACGGACTTCGCGGGGGGAAGCGCGGCTTATGGCATGGGAGAGGAGCACATATTCCTGAAGCCCCTCTACGACGCGGAAGGCGCAGTCGTGACCCTGGATCTGGCCGCCGTGCGTCGGGAACGGGCGCGGCTGGACGCCGTGGCGGACCGTCGCTACCGCCTGGAGTTATAGTCCTTCCGGCGCGGGGCCGCCGGTGAAACACTCCCACAACTCCCCCAGCTGGCGCTGGGCATCCCCTGGCAGGCTGGCCTTCAC
>CAIWAD010000163.1 GCA_903910645.1 uncultured bacterium
CTGGCCGGCGCCGGCAGCGGCAAGACCCGCGTGCTCACCAGCCGCGTCGCCTGGTTGCTGGATCAGGGAAAGGCGCGGCCCTGGGAGATCCTGGCCCTCACCTTCACCAACAAGGCGGCCCGGGAGATGAAGGAGCGCATCGCCGCCCTTGTGCCCGGCGGCGCCGGCGACATGTGGGTGGGAACCTTCCACAGCATTTTTGCCCGCATCCTGCGCCGTGAGGCAGAGTTCATTGGCTACGGCCGCAACTTCACCATCTACGACTCCGACGACCAGCTGAAGGCCGTGCAGGACTCCATGGATCGTCTTTCCCTGAAGAGCGCCCAGCTTAGTCCCAAGCGCGTGCGCAGCGCCATCTCCTCGGCGAAGAACTCCATGCTGGAGCCCGATGTCTTCGCCGAGAGCGACAGCGGCTTCGTCCATGAGCGCATCAGCGAGATCTACCGGGACTACGCCATCCACCTGCGCAGCTCCAACGCCATGGATTTCGACGATCTGCTCCTGCGGCCCATCGAGCTGTTCCGTGGGCATCCCGAGCGGCTGGAGCAGTACCAGAACCGTTTCCACTACATGCTCATTGACGAGTACCAGGACACGAACCAGGCGCAGTTCGAGGTGAGCCGGCTTTTGGCCCAGGGGCACCGCAACATCTGCGTGGTGGGAGACGACGACCAGAGCATCTACGGTTGGCGCGGGGCGGATCTGCGCAACATCCTGGACTTCGAACGCACCTGGCCGGACACGCGCACCTTCAAGCTGGAGCAGAACTACCGCTCCACGGAGACCATCCTGGAGGCGGCCCACGCCGTGGTATCGCGCAATGCCTCGCGCCATGAGAAGCGCCTGTGGACTCAGAACGGGCGCGGCGAGCCCATTCCCCTGCTCACTGGCGAGGATGAGAATGTGGAGGCGGCGCTGGTGTGCCGCCGCATTGTGGAGCACCGTGAGCAGGGTGGCGCCTGCCGCGAGGTGGCCGTGCTCTACCGCACCAATTCCCAGTCCCGCGCACTGGAGAGCGCGTTTGTGCGCCACGGCCTGCGCTACCAGATCGTGGGCGGCACGCGCTTCTACGAGCGCCGCGAGATCAAGGATCTCATGGCCTATCTGCGGTTGCTGGAAAATCCACAGGATCTGGTGAGCCTGCTGCGGGTCATCAACACACCCAAGCGCGGCATTGGCGAGGCCACGGTGCAGCAGGCCCGGCTGCTGTGCGAGCAGGCGGGGGTGGGCTTCCTGGACGGCCTCATGCGGCCGGAGATCATCCACAGCCTGGGTCGCGGCGCGCCAACGCGCCTGGCGGATTTCGCCCGCCTCATCCGCGATCTGCGCGCGTTGAAGGATGGCGGCAAACCCAGCGAGGTGCTGGAGCTGCTGTTGGAGCAGACCCACTACATCGAGCATCTGGAGGCCGAGGGCCCAGAGGGCCGGCCGCGCATTGAGAATGTGCGCGAACTCCAGGTGGCCGTGCAACAGTACGAGGAGAACAGCGATCTGGGGCTGGCGGGTTTCCTGGAGGAAGTGGCCCTGGTGGCGGATGTGGATGGCTGGGACGACAAGGAGGACATGGTCACCCTGATGACCGTGCACAGCGCCAAGGGCCTGGAGTTCCCCATTGTGTTCGTCACGGGGCTGGAGGAAGGGCTATTCCCCCTGACCAACCAGCTGGACGATCCGGACCAGCTGGAGGAGGAGCGTCGCCTCTTCTATGTGGCGGCCACCCGCGCCATGAAGCGGCTCTTTCTCTGCAACGCCCGCCAGCGCAACCGTTTCGGAAATTCCGGGGCAGGCCTGCCCAGCACCTTCCTGGACCTCATCCCCGCTGAGCTGCTGGACCGCTCGGCCTCGCTTTCCTCCTCGCCGCGCATGAGCTGGCGCGAACTGCAGGCCCAGTGGGACAGCAAACCATCGGCGCCCCGGCCGCTGCCGGGACATCGTCCCGCAAAGGCCGCAACCCCGCCGTCCGCCCCGCCCAGGCCGGGCTTCGCCATGGGCGAGCTGGAGTTGGACCCCGACGAGCAGGCGCGTCCCCAGTTACAGCGCCCGTCCTCACCTTCCCGCCCTACCGTCCGCCTGGGGGCGGACCGGGAGCGCGACGCCCTGCTGGAGCAGTACAGCCCCTTTCGCATGGGCGCCAGGCCAGTGACGGACCCGTCTTCCCAACTGGCGGAAATCGCGGATCCTGCGGACCTCTATCCCGGGGCCACGGTCCTGCACGAAACCCTGGGGCGGGGCGTGATCATCCACTTGACCGGTTTTGGCGGCGAAATGCGCGTCAGCGTGCGCTTCGAGTCCGTGGGGGTGAAGAAGCTCCTGGCGCGTCTGGCCAAGCTCCGCCTGGTGCGCTGATGGCGCGGGCGGGCGCCCCCTTCCACTGGTAGATTGGGCGCGGTCCTTCACCGGGAAGGGCCGCTCTTCCTGGAGGCCCCGCCGTCCCATGAGCCTTGCCGCCGCACGTTCCCTGCGCCACATGGGCCTTGTCCTGGCGCTTTCCCTTTTGCTTGGCTCCGCGCCGCTAACCCATGCCGCATCTTTGGCGGAGCAGCGGGAAGCCGCCCATGCAGGCAGTTTCCTTAAGGATGGCCGCGCCGAGCTGGCCGTATCCCAATGCCGCCAATTCCGCGAGCGCTTTCCATCCTCCGCCCTGTCCGACCAGATCCTGGACATGGAAGGCCGCGCCTGGCTGGAGCTGGAGCGGCCAGCGGAATCCCTGCGCGCCTGGCAGGAGCTGGCCCTGAACCATGCCGCCTCGCCACTGGCGCCACATGCCTTGTTGGCGGTGGGTGACTGCCTGGACCGGTTGGGCCGCCGGGATGACGCGGTGAGAGCCTGGCAGCGCGTGGCGGAGGCGCATCCCGCCTCGGCGGAGGCCATGGAGGGCCTGTTGCGGGCGGAGGCAAAACTGGCTGAGCCACGGGCCACGCTGGCACTGGATCCCCAGGGGGATGCCGAGCGGGAGAAGGTCAGGGCGGATCTGCTCCGCCGGGCCATGGAGCTGGATTCCGACAGCGAAGGCGGTCTGGAGGCCTGCAGGCGCTGGGCCTTGCTTCTGGACAAGCAGGGTCGTGTGGAGGAGGCGCGTTTCTTGTTGCAGCGCGTGGCACGGGAAGCGGCGCCAGGCCCCTTGCATTTACGCGCACTGGGCGAGCTGAAGGATCTGGAGCTGCGTGATCAGCGGCGGGATGCCGCCCTGGCAGTGGTGAAGGGAGCGCTGGACGATTACGAGGATTCTCCCCTGCGCAGCCGGCTGTGGATTGATCTGGCCATCCTGCGCATGGACGCGGGTGACTACGGGGACGCCCTGCGTGGCTTGGAAGTGGCCCTGGAAGCGGCGGATCCGCGCATGGAGAGCCAGGAAAGGCTGGACAGCCTGCGCCTGTTGCGGGCGGACGCCCTTGCCTATGAAGGACGCTGCGGCGAAGTGCTGGACATGGAGGGAGACGCTGCGCGCCTGCCGCTCTTGAAGGCCCGTGTGGCCCGGTGTGCGGCCGTCCTGGCGGACAGCAGCCGCGCCGCGCTGGCCTGGGCGGTGGTGGTGGACAGTCTGGGGGCGTCACGGCGCGAAGCGGACGAGGCGCTGCTTGCGTTGGCCCTGGTGGAGCTGTGCCGGAGTCAGGCCGCCACTGGTCTGGCCGCCATGCCCTGGGAGGAGGTGGCGCGGCA
This sequence comes from uncultured bacterium, assembly GCA_903910645.1. Classification (GTDB taxonomy): domain Bacteria; phylum CAIWAD01; class CAIWAD01; order CAIWAD01; family CAIWAD01; genus CAIWAD01. The sequence goes on from CAIWAD010000163.1 coordinate 3,661, forward strand.
CGCATCCAGGTTGAAAGGCGCACACCCTCAGCTCACCCTGGTGGCTGAGGAACTGCTTCGACAAGGTTTGGCGGCAGAGGCCGACCCCTTGCTGACGGCGCGGCATGACTCGCCCGGCCTGGCGGATCGCAGAGGGCTGTTGAGGGTGAAAATCGCCCAGGCCAGAGGCAAGGCCGACGAAGCGCGGGAACTGGTGCGCATTTTCCGTGAGCGGTGGCCGGCATCACCCCTGCGCGAGCAGGTGGAGCTTTTGGCCCCGCCGGACATGCGGCCCAGGACGGGAACGCGGGAACTGGACCTTTTGCTCTCCTTGTGGGAGCGCGAGACGCCATCGCCGGAGGATTTGCGGGCACGCACAGAACGGCTGGACGGTCTGTGGCGGGAATCCGCCGGCGTGGAGCCGCGCCTTGCAGAGGCGCTGGTGAAGGCCTGGCATGACCTGCGGGAGGGCATGGCTGCCGCTGGCCGTGATGCCAACATTCAAAGGGATTGCGCCCGCCGTGCCCTGGCGTGGGGGGACAGCCTGCGGGAAGCTGGTCCCGCCACTCTGATGCGCCTGGCCTCGGCACACGCCGCCTTGGGCCACGGTGAGGATGGGCGGCTCCTGCGGGAGCGCGTGCTGCGCGAGCACAGCCCCTTGTCAGAGGCGCTGGATGCCGCACGCATTCTTGTCCATGAAGCCAGTTGTGACAGCTCCCAGCGTGCGGAGCTGATCCAGCTCTTCTCTGGGGATTGGGCCTGGGCGCCGGATGCGCAGCAATTGCAACTGGCATTGGCGCGCCAGGAGCGTGTGAAGGGCGATCCCGAGCGCGGTCTGCGCTGGTGCGAGGCTCTGATCCAGCAGGCGGGCCCGCCCCTGCTGCCGCGGGTGGACAGGCTTGCTTCCGCGGCTTTGCTGGAAAGCGCTCTGGATCTGGACAGGCTTGGTCAGCGGGACGAGGCGCGTCGTCGCCTGCTGCACGCGGCAACAATGGCGCGTGGGGATTCCGTGTTGCGCACCCAGGCCTTGCTGCTTGCGGCGCGCAGCTTTTTGAAGGATGATCGCGTTGCGGAGGCAAGGGCGCAGGCGGAGCTGGCGGCGAAGGGATCCGGAGGCGACGCCGTGGAGGCTACGCGTTTCCTGGCCCGCTTGGATCGTCAGGTTGGCCAGCACGAAGCTGGTCTGGCGCGCCTGGAAGCCTTGAATCCGGGGAAATCCACGGATCGCGGATTGCGCTTGCAGTGGGTCTGCGCCCTGTATCGCGCTGGGCGTGCCGAGCGTGGAAGACCGGAGTTCCAGCGCTTGATGAAGGAAAGTCCCCGTGCCTTCGCGGACACGGTGAAGGCGGTGGTGAATCTGGAGGCCGGGCTTGCCTTGCTTGCAGGGGGTGATGCGCTTGGCGCGGAGAAGGCTCTGCAGGTGCTGCTGACCGACCTACCGGCCCTGCCACAGGCAGCTGAAGCCCAGCTTGGCCTGGCGCGCAGTTTCCAGCTTCAGGGAAAACAGGACAAGGCGCAGAAGGCACTGGCCGTGGTGGATGCCCGATGGCCGAACAGCGTGGAGGGCGCGGAGGCCTCCGCTCTGCGCGCGGCATGGGCGGAGGCGGCCGGCGATGCTTCCACCGCGCTGAAGGCGTCGTGGCAGCAGGTGGAGCGCAGCACACAGGGCCCCAGACAGGCGGCTCTGGGCGCGGTGGCGGACCGTGCCGCCCGGCTGGGCCGTGCCGCCGATGAGCAAAGGGCGCTCATGCTCTACCGTGAGGATTATCCCTTCGCCCAGGATGGGCTGGCTCGCCGTCTGCGCGAAGCCCGCCTGTTGATCAATGCCGGCGAGGCGGCCGCGGCCCGTGCCCAACTGCGTGCGCTGCAAACGGAGGCGGTGGGCGAGGAGGCCGCGGAGCTGCAGTACCGGCTGGCGGAAGCGGCGGAGGCCGCGGGCGATTTGCCCGGCGCCGTGCTGGAATACGAGAAGACGGCGCACCTGGATCCCCCTGGTGGGTTGGATTGGGGGGCGTCCGCCCTCTTCCAGGCGGCCCGGGCGTGGCGAGAGTTGGGACGCGAGGACGCCGCGGAACACAGTCTGCGCGAGGTCCTGCGCCGGGAGGGGGAAGACTCCGCCCATGGACGACGGGCCAAGGTTGAGCTGGAGGCGTTGAAGGGCGGGGAGGCGAAGTGACAAGCGAAATAGTGCTGGCGGCCGGGACCCTGATTCAACTGGCGCTGGAGGAGGATCTTGGACTTGCCGGTCCTCCCTGGCTGAGGGGCGATGTCACCGGCAGCGCCTGCGTACAGCCGGGCGCCCAGGGAAGGGCCTACATTGAGGCGCGGCAGAGTGGCGTGCTTTGCGGCCTGCCCTTGGTGGAGGAGGTATTCAACCGCGTGCGTGACTCTGAAGAGCTCCACTGCCGTCTGCTCTGCACAGATGGCGAATCGGTGGCCTCCGGTGAACGGCTGGTGGAGCTGGAAGGCTCCCTGCGCGCCATTCTTGCGGGGGAACGCACCGCGCTGAATTTCCTGCAGCGCCTGTCGGGCATTGCCACCGCTTCGGCCGAGTTGGCGGCCTTGGCCCGTGGTCGTGTGCGCGTGCTGGACACGCGCAAGACCATGCCCGGCTGGCGCAAACTGGAAAAGTTGGCCGTGCGTACAGGCGGCGCCGGCAATCATCGAGCGGGATTGCACGACATGTACCTCATCAAGGAGAACCACATTGCCGCGGCCGGTGGCATCGCCGCCGCGCTCGACGCCGCGCGTCGTCATCGGGAGGCGCTGGGCAGGCCGGAAATGGCCATTGAGATTGAGGTGGAGAGCTTGATGCAACTGGAGGAGGCAATGGCCGCCGGGGCCACACGCATCATGCTGGACAACTTCACGCCCCCGGAAGTGGACAGCGCCGTGGAGATGGCCCGTGGCCTGGCGGAGCTTGAAGTGAGTGGCGGCGTGCGTGCCGAAACCCTGGAGACCTGGTGCCGGGCCGGTGTGGACATGATCTCGGTGGGCGCCATGACCCACAGTGTGAAAGCCTTTGACTGCTCCTTGTTGGTGGAGGGTGGAAAGTGAGGCGCTGTTTCCTCGTCCTGCTGGCCCTGGCGATCCTTGCCCTGCGCGCCTCCGCCGGCCTTGTGGCCAAGGGTGGTCCGCGCGGTGTGGACGAGTTGTTGGGGGAAGGCTTCGAGGACGAGAGTTGGCGCATTGCCTGGACAGTGGTGGACGCGGACGGATCCGGCTCTTCCTGGACGCGCCTGTGCGAAGACCAGTACTACGATGCCCGCGCCGGGGATTGTAGCCTGGGATGCCGCTTCAACGGCGATGGCAGCGCCAGCGATGACTGGCTGGTCACGCCTCCCCTGCGTGCGGACAGTTTGCGGCGCAGCTTCACCATCTGGTATCGCAGCCAGGATCCCGCC
>CAIWAD010000164.1 GCA_903910645.1 uncultured bacterium
CGAGGTGGCGAAGGTGGCCTGCCGGTCCACATGGACAAAGCGCGCCATGGGATCTCCCTTCTAACTCAGCATGACAAAGGCGGTGACGACAACATTCAACAGGGCCAGGGGCAGCATTTCCCGCCAGCCCAGACGCAGCAGGTGGTCGAAACGGAAGCGTGGCAGGGTCCAGCGGATAAGCAGCTGGAGCCAGCAGAAGAAGACCACCTTCAACAGAAAACTGGCAATGCGCAGCACGGTGACCACAAGGGGAGCCATCTCCACGGTGGCGCCATTGCCGAACACAAAGCCCGAATCCGCCAGCCAGGGTACTTGCCAGCCCCCGAAGAAGAGGGTGGCGAGCAAGGCCGAGAGCACGACGATTTCAATGAATTCACCCAACAGGAACAGGGCGAACTTGGCGCCGGAGTACTCCAGGTTGTAGCCGATGATCTCGCTTTCGCCCTCGGGGATGTCGAAAGGCACGCGCTTGGTTTCGGCAATGGCCGCCGGCAGGAAGAGCAGGAAGGCCAGGGGCTGGGTGAACACGCCCCACTTGGGAATCCAGCCGAACCAATGCTCGCCCTGGCCTGCCACAATGTCCGGCAGGCGCACGCTGCCATGCACCAGCACCACGCCCACCAGCGCCAGTCCCAGCACCACTTCGTAGCTGATCATCTGACTGATGCCGCGCATGGCGCCCAGCTGGGCGTATTTGTTGTTGGAACTCCAGCCCGCCAGCACCACGCTGTACACGCCCATGGATCCGAAAGCCAGGATGTAGAGAAAGCCCACATTCAAGTCCGCCACCTGCAGGGCGATTTCCTGCCCTGCGATGTGGATGGGTGGCCCGAAGGGAATGACCGCGAAGGTCACCATGGCGGCGAACAGGCCCACGAAGGGGGCAATGTTGAACAGGAAGCGGTTGGCGAAGGGCGGCACCCAGTCTTCCTTGCTGAAGGACTTGATGCCGTCGGCGATGATGTTGAACAGGCCCCAGACGCGCAGGCCCAGGATGTCCGCCCGGTTGGCGCCCAGGCGATCCTGCATCACCGCGCTCTGCTTGCGCTCCACCCAGGTGAGCAGGGTGGCCAGCGGCAGGATGATCACCAGCAGGATGGCCACCACTTTGGCCAGGGAAATCAGGATCAGCGTGAGCATGAAACTCCCGGTTTTGAAGGGCCTACTGGACCGCTTCCCGTGACCTGTCGGATGGTCTGCCCATTGGCTTCGGCACAAGAACCGGCCCGGGAGCTTTCCGATTGGTGTTCACGGCCTTCGCCCCTCCATCGTGTTCACACAAACACAGTTTCCAACACATCGCGGCGACGGGGCCTAACGCGGGGCCGCCTCCTTGGACACGCGATGCTCCGGCGCGCGCGGCGTCTCCAGGCCCGCCATGTTGGGAAGCTCGGATTCCAGCCGGCGGCGCAGGGCCTCCATGGTGGTCTGGGCCGCTTTCCGCCCCATGCGCTGACCGAGCTCCACCAGCAGCTCCACTTCGCCCATGGCCTCGCCCAGGGGTGGGAAGGCGGCGTGGAAACGCTGGGCCTTGCCCTGGACATTCACAAAGGTGCCGCTCTGCTCGGCATACATGGCCACAGGCACCTGCAGGTTGGCCAGTCCATGCCAGTCCTGCTGATGGGTGCCCAGCACAATGAGCAGTTTCAGCTTGCCTAACAGCTCCCGCGCCTCCGCGCCCAGCAGGGCGGGCAGATCCCAACGGAAGCACACCAGCCCCTTCACATGGCCCTGGCGGATCTCGTCCAACAGGCCGCCATCGGCAAAAGCGCCGCGCTTCAGCTTCAGCTGCTCACAGCCCTTGCGATTGGGATGGGGATCGTCCGTGTGCAGGAAGCCGTCATCCAACGCAGCCGGCGCCTGGGAAAGGGCGAAGTCCGCACGGGGAAACTTCAACTGATCCAGGAAGAGGCTGCGCGCCGCCAGCAGGGCCTCGCTGCTCATGTCCGGGCTGAAGAGCACGGCCAGCTGCTCAGGGTGGCGGCGAGCCATGTCGTCCAACAGGCGGGCGGCCTCGGACAGGGCGTCTTCGACATCCGTGGCGGACACCACGCCCTGGCGCAGCACAAGCGGACGCTCCAGGCGGCCCTGGTCGATGGCTTCAAAACCATAGCGGCCCTCGTCGCACAGCCACCACTGGTTCACCTGCTCATTGAAGCGCGGCTTCAGGCGAATGGCGCGACGCCCGCTGCTCTCGTTCTTGTAATCCCGCTTCAGGTCGAAATGAATCTCCGTGTTGCAGCCGCGGCTGCAGCCCGGGCAAATGCTGTCCGCCTTCTGCAGGAACCACACCCGACGCTGGAAGCGAAAAGTGCGGTCTGTCAGTGCGCCCACGGGGCACAGGTCCACCACATTGCCCGAGTAGGCGTTGTCCAGACGCTTGCCTTCGGCCAGATGCAGCGTGCTGTGGCTGCCCCGCTCCTCCACGCCCAACTCATGGGTGCCGGTGACTTCCTGGGTGAAACGCACGCAGCGCGTGCACAGCACGCAGCGCTCCGAGTCCAGCATCACATGGGGACCAATCTCCTGGCGCTTGGGTTTGTGCACGGGCTCCGTCTCCCGACGGCTGCCCGTGTCCACGGCGCCCCAGTCCATGTAGTAGTCCTGCAGCTTGCATTCGCCGGCGCAATCGCAGTAAGGGCAGTCGATGGGGTGGTTCAGCAGCAGGAACTCCATCACGCCCTGGCGCGTGTCCTGCACCTCCGGGCTGGCCGTGCGCACGGTCATGCCGTCCACAGCGGGTTCCACACAGCTGGCAGCCACGCGACTGCGGCCGCCCATTTCAATTTCCACCATGCACATGCGGCAGTTGCCCGCGACGGACAGCCCGGGGTGGTAGCAGAAATGCGGCACCACCACGCCTGCGGCCTTGCAGGCCTCAATGAGGCGCGTGCCCGCCGGCACCTCCACCTGGCGTCCGTCCACCGTCAGTTTGGGCATTCCCTCACTCCTTCCCTGAAGCCGGCCATCGCAGTTCCTGCGACGCCCGCCCAGCGCGGCCTAACGATCCAGTTCACCGCCGATCATGTTGATGGAGCCGAAGATGGGCACCACATCGGCAATGGTCCTGCCAATGATCATCTCCTTCAGCGCCTGGGTGATGCCGAAGCAAGGCGGGCGGCAGCGCACCTTCCAGGGCTGTTCCGCACCGGTGGACACCAGGTAGAAGCCCAGCTCGCCATTTCCACCTTCCACGGCATGGTACACGGCACCCGGCGGTGGCGCCAGCATGTGCCCCCACATGTGCTGCTTGAAGTGCTGCATGAGGGATTCAATGCGCGTGTACACCAGCTCTTTCTCCGGCAGGGTCACGCGGGCGTCGGGCACGCTCACCGGACCGCTGCGCGGCATGCGCGCCAGGCACTGTTCCACCATGCGCAGGCTCTGTTCCATTTCCCGCAGGCGGACCAGGTAGCGGTCGTAACAGTCGCCGTTGGAACACACCGGCACATCAAAATCCAGCTGGGAATAGAACATGTAGGGGTGCTGCACGCGTACATCGTATTCAATGCCCGCCGCCCTGGCCACGGGTCCGGTGAAACCGTAGCTAAGACAGGTGGCACGATCCAGGGCGCCCACTCCCCGCGTCCGGTCAATGAAGATCCGGTTGTCGGTCATGAGCTTGTCGATTTCCGTGTTGATGTCCCGCAGGTCCGGCATGAGGGAGAGGATTTCCTCCGCCATGCCCTCGTAGGGCTCGAGCGCCAGGCCGCCCACCCGCGTGTAGCTGGTGGTGACGCGGGCGCCAACGATTTTCTCCAGCACCTCCCAGATCAGGTCGCGGCCCTTGATGAGATACAGGAAGGCCGTGAAGGCGCCCAATTCCATGCAGCTGGCCGCCAGGCAGGTCTGATGGTCGCACACGCGCATCAGCTCGCTGGTGAGCATGCGCATCCACTGGCCGCGCGCGGGAAGCTCCAGATCCAGCAGCTTCTCCACCGCCATGTGGTAGCCCACATTGTTGATGATGGGCGAGACATAGTTCAGGCGATCCACATAGACCACGCACTGGTTCCAGGGGTGGTTCTCGCACATCTTCTCGAAGCCGCGATGGAGGTAGCCAATCTCCAGGTCGCAGTCCGTGATCTCCTCGCCCTGCACCTGCACTTTCAGGCGCACGATGCCGTGGGTGGTGGGGTGGCTGGGCCCCATGTTCAAGGTCATCTCGGTGGGACGGGGTCCCGGGGCGGCGGGCACGCCAGGGTGCTCAGACATGGGACGCGTCCTCTTCATGACGGGAGCCGGGCCCGATGAGGGGCTGGCGGGCCTTCATCTTGTAATCCTTGCGCAGGGGATGTCCCACGAATGCGTCGTAGAGCAGGAGTCGGCGGGGATCCGGGTGACCGGCGAAGCGGATGCCGTAAAGATCCCAGGCCTCGCGTTCGTACCAGTCGGCGGCCTTCCACAGGCCGCACAGAGTGGGCAGTTCCGGCTGGTCACCGCTGAGGGGCACGCACACACGCAGACGGCGGTTGGCGGCCAGGCCGTAGAAATGGTAGACCACCTCGAAGCGCTCCTCGCGCTGTCCCAGATGATCCACGCCGCACAAGTCCAGCAGCATTTCGAAACCGTGTTCGTCCCGCAGGCAGCGGGCCAGGGCGGGCAGAATTTCCCGGCGAATGGTGATCTCCTGCTCTCCGAAGGCTTCGCTTTGGGCGCGCAGGCCCTCGCCGAAGCGTTCGCGCAGAGCCTGCACCAGCTCCGGCCCGGCCCAGGATCCCGTGTCGCGGAAACCTGTGTTCTCGCTGGAGGCGCTCATCTTCAGACCTCGTGCTTCTGATGCTGGATTTTGGCCTGCAGCTTGATGAGGCCGTCCATGACAATTTCCGGGTGGGGCGGGCAGCCGGGGATGTAGATGTCCACGGGAATGATCTGGTCTATGCCCTGCAGCACGGCGTAGTTGTTGTAAGGTCCGCCACTGATGGTGCAGGCCCCGAAGGCCACCACCCACTTGGGCTCACACATCTGGTCGTAGACCTGCTTCAGCACCGGCGCCATCTTGTGGGTAATGGTGCCCACCACCAGCAGGACATCGCTCTGGCGTGGGCTGAAGCGCGGCAGGCCGGCGCCGAAACGGTCCATGTCGTAGCGGCTGCAGGCGGCGCTCATGTATTCCATGCCACAACAGGCGGTGACAAAGGGATAGTTGAAAATGGAGTACTTGCGCCCCCAGCCCAGCACTTTGTCCAGCTTGGTGGTGACAAAGGGCTCGGCCAGGCCCATTTCATGCTGCAGGGGGCTCATTTCCACGCCACAACTCCTTTCCGCAGCACGTAGAAGAGACCAATTCCCAGGGCACCCAGGAAAACCAGCACCTCCACCAGGCCAAAGAGACCCAGCTTGCTGTAGCTGACCGCCCAGGGATAGAGGAAAATGGTTTCGATGTCAAAGACCACGAAGAGGATGGCCACCACATAGAAGCGCAGACGCAGGCCACCCTCACGCGGGCTGCCCACGGGATCCATGCCGCATTCGAAGGGCTGCAGCTTGGCCTTGTTGAACTTCTTGGGACCCAAGTAGGTGGCCGCCAAGTACATAACACCCACCAAGGCCAGGGCCAGGCCGAAGAGCACGGCCAAGGCCACCCCATTGGAATTCAGTTCCATGGAACCGCCTGTTTGAAAATCCCCAATCCACGGCTTGCCCAGCTTTGCCGCCGGGCAATTGTTAAGCGATTGACGCAAGGCGCAGGAATATAGGGATTCACTCGTGAAGGCGCTTCCCGCAGTCCCCAGTCCTTGTCCTTCTCCCTCGATTTCGCTTCCAATCGAGCTTCCGTTCGTACTCGAGTCTCGTTCTCGAGCTCGAGCCTCGAATTCCCTTCCCTACCCCAAAAAAGAAAACCCTCCAGCCGCTGCGCTGGAGGGTGGGTTGTTCAGTTTTTTGCCGAAAACTGGAAGACGGTGCCGAGAAGCGATGCCTTCAGGGCGCAGGACTCGAGGTCATGATTGGCCTAGAGCCTCACCTGGCCCCGGCTTATTCCTTGGGCTCCAGATTGAAGTTCACGGGAATTTGCACCCACGCACCCACCGGGTGCCCCTCCGTGCTGGCAGGCGTGAACTTCCAGGTGTAAATCACTTTCTCCACTTCCTGCTGAAAGCCGAAATTGTCCGGCTGGGCACTGATGATGTTATGGCGCTTCACCAGACCGTCCTTGTCCACAAAAATCTGCACCACAACCCTTCCCGTTATACCAATGGCCCTGGCGGAATCCGGGTAGGCTGGCTGCTGATAGAAGTCCGGCAGTGGCGCCGGCGCCACATCGAAGGGGATGAAGTCCTTGGGATCGGGAATGGTCGCGGAGCTGGTGCTGCCCGTCCCGACCGGAATCATGCCCGGCGCGGTGGCCGTGCCCTTGCAGGCATGCGGAGCTTCAACGGCATCGGCGGCAAAGACCACGCCCGCCACGCCAAGCATCAGGACTAAACCCAGAGTGTTCATCTTGCTGTTCATGGTCGTTCCCCCTTGCTGATTCCCATGTTCCCACGCGCATGCGTGGGAGGGAGAGTGCAAGAATCGGGCCTGCAAAAAAAGGAAAAAGCGACCTTGGGAAAGGGAGGGCATGTCTGGAAAAGGCGTGCGGCAGCCTCAGTTCGTGCCCTTTGTGAGGCGCACAATACGCACGGGCACCGCCGCCGGACGGTAGCCCTGGTTCATGTATTCGCGCTGCCCCGTGTTGCTCATTAGGAAGGTGAGGAAACCCGCCGCCAGATCCTGCTTGCTGCGCGTGGTGGCGTAGGTCAAGTCCAGGCGGAAGGGATAACCGCCGCCTTCCATCATGGTGGCCGCATCGGGATAAACGGGGGAGGCGACGGGTCCGAAAGCCAGGGCTTTCCAGGGCAGGCCCTCCACCGGCCAGGGCCACAGGACCAGGGCCCCGGCATCGCCCCGGGCAGCGGTGATCAGGGAGTCCCGGCTGCCATAAGCGGAGGCCGACACCTGGGGCAGTCCCTTGTAGTAGGCCAAAAGACTGTGCATGGCGCCGCCGGCCAGACTGGGGATGTACAAGTGCACGGGATCCATGGATCCGCCCAGCTCCGCCCAGGAACCCACCTTGCCCTCCAGCACGCGTCGGAGGGCAAGACTGTCCAGCGAGGTCAGGCTTTGCTGGGGAGGCACCAGCAGGTACACGGGCTGAGCGGCCAGATTGTAGGTGAAGAGCTTGCGGCCGGCCTTTTGAAAGGCGGCGCTGTCCAGGGCGTCCAGCCGGCGATCCAGCAAGGCCTGCTCGATCTTGCCCTGGAGCAGGGAATCCAGCAGGCTTCCGCTCTGCCCCGGCAGAATGTCCACAAAGGCGGCTGGATAGCCCGCCTGAAAAGTGGCGGACATGTGCCAGGAGATCTTGTAGGCGGATTCCGCCGCGCCAATGCGCACATGGCCGGCGGTCATGCTTTCCTCCGGGGGCGGAGAGCCGCAACCCGCCAGCAGGATGGCGACAAGGAGCGCCAGCGCATGGCGTGCAGGCTTCACTGCTCGTCCCAGGGTTGATGGCGACGACCACCATAACGGCGTCGATCCTCCTGGCGCGGTGTGCGCGACGCCACAAAGCGCTGCACGCCGAAGAGCAGGATCACCAGACCCATGGTCATGCGCAGGCCGGGATTCACCGCCAGGCCCGTTTTCACCATGCCGCTTAAAAAGGCAATGCCGGCAGCCCAGAAGGCCACCGGCATCAGCCATTGATTGATCCACTTCATAAGGCCCCGGGCCGAAACCCAGCTTAATTGCCCAAGGTGAAGTTTACAGGAATCTGCACCCACACACCCACCGGCGAGCCGTTCTGGATGGCTGGCGTGAACTTCCAGGAGTAGATCACCTTCTCCACTTCCTGCTGGAAGCCCAGATTGTCAGGCTTGGCGCTGACGATGTTGTGGCGCTTCACTTCACCCTTTTTATCCACATAGATCTGCACCACCACCAAACCCTTCACGCCCGCTTTCTGGGCAATGGCCGGATAGGCAGGCTGCTTGTAGAAGTCCGGCAGGGGCTGGGGCGCCACCTCGAAAGGCTGGAATTCCGAGGCATCGGGAATCTCGTCACCCTCGCCCTTCTCTTCCTGAATTTCGATGACATCGTTGGCACCCAGCACAATGTCATCCCCCGTGCCGGCGGCGGAACTGCCAATGATCTCCGCCTGACTGGCGATGAGCGGCGTGTCCACGAGGATCTCATCCTCTTCCACGGCGATGGGAATGGCCGCCTTGGGCAGAGCCATCTGGGTTTGGGCGATCTTCACCGCATTGTTGCTGTCCTGCATACTCTTCAGCTTGGTAAGCTGGGAGATGTCCACCACCACCACATTGGGTGGCGGAATCTCATCCTCCGGAATAAGCAGGCGTACCAAATATGGGGCCACCACCACCATGAAATGGATGAAGGCGCTGACAGCCAAACCCTTCATCAGGTTCGGCCCCACAATGGTCTTCAGCTCCATGCTGCCGTAGCGGCCCTGGGTCAGCGCTTCGTAGAAATTGAGCACCTTGGTCATGGCTATTCCCCCCCGCCCATGGTCTCGCCCGGCTTGGGCAGACCTTCGGGTCCGGCGGTGGCAAAACCGGCCGCCCTCAACAGCGAGTCGTCGTGGGTGGTGTAGCGGTCAATGGTGAAGCGCATGGTCTTGGCCACATTGAACTCGTCCACCAGGGACACCATGGAATTGTAGGTGGCCTTGCGATCAATTTTGGCCAGCACCACCAGGGAATCCCCATAGCGGGCGCGACGCTCCAGCAGGCGGGTGCGCAGGCTGTCCCACGCTAGTGGCCTGGGCGTTTCCTTGCCGATCATGAAGGCAAGGGAGTCCCGCTCAGCCAACCGCATGACCATCACCGTGATCAATTTCTTTTCATACACCTTGGCCTGGGCGATGGGCTTGTTCGGATCATTTTCCGGCAAGGCCATTTCCATCGCCTGGGGCAGACGGAAGACAGTGGTCACCATGAAGAAAATCAGCAGGAGGAAGGCAATGTCCACCATCGGCGTCATGTCGATGCGGATGCTGACCCGTGGCCGTTTCCAGCTGGGGCCTCCTCCTGACGGTTTCTTTGCGCCACCTACATCTACAGCGGCCATATATCGTGCTTTCCTCTAGGGAGTGATTAGTGGGTGGCGGCCTCGGCTGCGGGGGCGGCCCCGGAGTCGATGACACGCTCCTCCTCGAGATCCGTCACCAGGTTCACGATGTTGAGATTGTTCTTCTGCAGCGTCTCCATGACGCTTTCGATGGTCTCATACTTCGCGTCCCGGTCCGCCTTCAGCACCACGCGATCCACCAGACGCTTGATCTGCAGTCCGTGGATGACATCGGGGATCTTCTCCGTGTCGAACTTGATGCCTCTTACCGCCCGACCGCCCGGCTTTACCTCCGCCAGGCCGTTTTCAAGATCCATCGCCGCGTTTTCCATGGTCATCATGATGTCGGAGGCTTTGGTGACGGTAATGACAATCATGCCAGTTTCAGGCAGCTTGAACATGGAATGGGAGGAGGGGATTTGCACCTCAACCTCTTCCGGCTTCTTGAACTGCGTGGTGGACATGAAGAAAATCAAGAGCAGAAAGGCGATGTCCACCATCGGCGTCATGTCGATGGTGACAGGAATTCGTCGTTTCTTCGGTGCGGCCATGGTTCAACCCTTGCTTTGGGATGAATGGAATTCCGCAAGACAGCGGGGAAAAGGCTTCCCGACTGAACTTAGGCGGCTTCCTTCTCCTTGAGAATCTCAAGGGTGAGATAGGCGGCTTCGTCAACGTTGTAGTTGAACTGGTCCACCTTGTTCACGAAGAAGTTGTAGGTCACAATGCCGATGATGGCGGCGAAGAGACCCAGGGCCGTGTTCACCAGAGCTTCGGAAATACCCTGGGCCAGTTGGGCGGCGTTGGGCGCGCCCTGGGTGGCCATGGCGGCGAAGCTGCGGATCATGCCCACCGTGGTGCCCAGCAGACCGGTCATGGTGGCGATGGACGCAATGGTGGACAAGGCGATGAGGTTGCGCTCCAGGAAGGGCACTTCCAGCAGACGGGCCTCGTTGATGGCGCGCTGGGTTTCGGACAGGCGCTTCTCCGTGGTCATGTGCATGTCGGACTGGCTGCGCTTGTACTGCTCAATGCCGGCACGAAGCACGGCGGCGGCGCTGCCACGCTGGGTGTCGCACAGCGCCAGGGCGTCGTCATAACGCTCTTCGCGCACGCTCTGGGTGAAACCGGCGAAGAAGCTGGGCAGCGGGGCGCCACCCTGGGCCTTGCGCAGGGTAATCACACGCTCCACCACAAAGGTCAGCAGCATGAGCGTGATGGTGATCAGGAAGGGCACCAAGACACCGCCCAAGCGGATCTGGTGGATGATGGGCGTCACATCCGAGCCCTTGTCAAGGGTGGGCAGCACACCGTAGTAGAAGCCCATGGAGATGACCAGCGCTGCGATGAGCGTGATCGTGGTGAAGAGTCCCTGCTTCATCCCTGTTTCCTTATCTCTTCGTTTGAGTGTTGGATCCGGTCGTTATTTCACCGCTGCCAGCTGCTGGAACTTCTGTCCGCCTTCGCGGCTTCCCAGCTGACTGGCGCGCAGGTAACAATCCTTGGCTTTCAGCACCGTGGGCTTGTGTTTCTGGTTGCTGAAGTAATAGCTGTCGCCCAACTGAAGCCACAAATCGGCCTCACCCGGCATGGCGTCCACAGCACGCTGCAACACGGGAATGGCTCCAGCGAAGTTGTTGCGCTTCAAATCGATATAGGCATTCAAAGCGTGCCCATCCTTCCAGATGGGACGATAGCTCAACATGGTTTCCAGCGTGCTGCGCGCCTGGGTGGGATCTCCCAGCTCCATATAGGCATTGGCCAAGGCCGCGCCGTATTTGGCAATAAACTCGGACTGGGGCGTCTTGTCATTGTCACCGCCAGCTTCCTGCCAGTTCAGCCCATCAAAGAGTGGCTTCAAGGTCTGGCTTAGACCCGCAAAGTCCTTGCGCTTGGTGTAAGTACCCACCAGACGGCTCATGACGGCAGGATCACCAGGATTGATAGCCAGCTCTTCTTTGCAATAGAAGACAACGGAATCCGGGTTGGCCAGCTTCACCCACACCTTGGCGATGTTGAAATTCACGCCTTTGAAGGTGGGCGCCGCCGCGCGCAGCTCGTGGAAGTACACCAGGGCCGTGTCACCGTACGCTTTGGTGCGCTCGGCCACGGAATCACTGACCGCCAGCTGCAGGTTCAGGCGACCCTGCACATCCAGCACCTGATTCAGGGATTCTTGCACATCCGTGCGGTTGGGTCGCAGGTCCTTGGCCAGGCGGAGGCAATTCTCCGCGTTTTTGTACAGATTCTTCTTCTCTGCCTTGGAGAACTCCAACAGCGTCTTGCCCAGCAGGAACTGGGACAGGAAGTGGTCCGGCCGCTTGTCCACGGCGAACTGCAGGTTCTTGGCCGCCTCACCCCACAGTTTGGGGTCCTTCCAGGCGCTGGCGTAGTACATGCGGCCGATCTTGTAGTCCACGCTCTTGTTGTTGGCGTTCTTCTCCTGCACCACCTTGAGCACGGCCAGGGCATCCTGGTTCAGGTTCAAGTCCAGCAGCACCTGGGCGTATTCGTCGGCCAGGTCCATGTCCTCCGGGCGCAGGTTCCAGGCCTGCTCGTAGTACTGGCGGGCCTGCTCCTTCACCCCCTTGCTGTTGTAGAGGCGAGCCAGCAGCATGGGATAGAGCGGGTTCTTGGCATCCTTGGTGGCCAGGCTCACGAGTTCCTTCGTGGCACCGGCAAAGTCCCCCTGATCCGCACTGATCATGCCCCGGGCGGCGCGGATCTGGTCGATCTTGCGCTTGGGATCCTTGGCCTCGGCCTCCGCCACCATGCGCTGGGCGTCCGCTCCGCGCTTCTCCGCCAGGTAGTACTGGGTCAAGCGAATGATGGCATCGGGGTGCTTGGGATCATTTTTCAGGGCCTTCTCGTAGCTTTCCGCGGCCCGGCTGCTGTCACCGTTGGCCCAGTGGTAGTCCCCTTGCAAGCTGAAGGCGTCCGCATTTCCCGGCTCACTACGCAGCACATTCTGCGTCATCTGCATGGCGGTGATCCAGTCCCCCTGGCGCGCGGCGGCTTTGGCCGGCTCCATGGCCTTGGACTTGGCATTGGCGGGGAAGGCAAGACAGGCGAGGGTCAACATCGCCACGATGGTCTGGGCAAGGGCCCTGGAGAATCCCATAAGCTCCACATGTTTTCCATTGGGACGAACAAGCCCGCGCAAGTGGCCCTCGAAGGGAAGGCGAAACGCCTGCACGGGCTGGAAGCACTCGATCAAAAATCGTCCGCGCAGTATAAGATTAAGGTCAAGGGAAAGCAAGGTACGAGGGCTCCACTGCGGAAGGGCCCTGGCTTCAAGTGTTGATTTTCTGCACATATCCTTGACGGTCATGGGAGTCGCCTCACTTCTTCTTGGCTGCAACACTGGCCAGGTGTTGAATGCGCTCAGCTTCGCCAAAGAGCAGGCGGGCCTCGGCCAGCGCCGGGTCCATGGCCAGGTCCACCTGGGCCGCTTCATCCCGCCCAAAGACCACACGCGCCAGTTCGCGCTTCAGATAGCCCTGAATCCAGGACAGGTCTGTGCGCCACTCCGATTCATCAAAAGGCGTCTTGTCCCCGGCGAAGGCCGCGAAGTCCCGCAACAGCCCCTCTTCGGGTTGCCAGTTCTCCAGGAAGCGCGGCCAGCCCATGGCTTCCAGACGCTGTCGCAGGGGGCCGGAAGTGGCCTTGTGGTTGGCATAGTCGAAGAAGGCCTGATTGGTGCGCAAGCGGCTGGTGTACTGGGTCAGGCGTCCACTGTGGATGCGCACATCCGGCGTGATGCCGCCGCCGCCGTAGACCACGCGACCGGCGCGGGTGCGGAAGACCGGGCGATCCTGGGTGCTGTCCGGCAAGGCGTTGGGGTCCAGCTCGTCGTAGGCTTCCTCGTAATAGGACGCGAGGCCCTTGTCGTAGGGACGCTGAATCAACCGATGGCTGGGTGTGTAGTAGCGTGCGATGGTCAGGCGCACGGCGCTGCTGTCGCGCATTTCCAGTTGGCGCTGCACAAGGCCCTTGCCAAAGCTGGTTTGTCCCACGATAAGGCCGCGGTCGTGGTCCTGGATGGCGCCGGCCACGATCTCGCTGGCGCTGGCGCTGCCCTGGTTGATGAGCACGATGAGGGGCAGGGCAGGCAAATCGTCGCCATCTGTGGACTTCAGCACTTCGCCGAACTGCTCCAGGCGCCCTTCCGTGGACACAATCACCAGCCCGCCGGGCAGGAAGAGATCGGCGATGCGCTGGGCTTGCTCCAGGTAGCCGCCGGAGTTGTTGCGCAAATCGAAAATGAGGCGGCTCATGCCCTGGGCCTGCAAGGCAGACACTGCGGTGCGCATCTCCTCATCAGAGGTGGCCATGAAGCGGTTCAGGCGCAGGTAACCCACCTGGTCATCCAGCATGAAGACGCTTTCCACGCTGTTGATGGGGATCTTTTCCCGCACAATGTTGAAGGACAGGGGCTGCTCCAGACCGCTGCGCCGCACCTTGACGGCCACGCTGGTGCCGCCCTTGCCTTTCAGCTTGCGCTGAACCTCTTCGTTGGTGATGCCCCAGGTGTTCTTGCCGTCGATCTCGATGATCACATCGCCGGGACTTAGGCCCAGACGGTCGCTGGGGGTGCCGGGGATGGCGGAAACCACGGTGAGAAGCTTGTCGCGGATCTGGAAATAGATGCCGATGCCTTCGAACTCGCCCTGGAATTCCTCCGTGACTTCCTTCAGCTCCGAGGCGGGAATGTAGCCCGAATGGGGATCCAGCTCCTCCAGCATGCCGCGGATGGCGCCGTCCACCACCTTGTCCAGATCCACTTCCTCCACGTAGATGTCGCGGATCAGCTCCAGCACGGCGTTAATCTTGCCCAGGCCGGCCATGCCGCCGCGCGTGCTGGCGTGGGGGTCGTCCTGGTTCCACAAAAGCAGCATGGCCACCAGCAGCACACCGGGAACGACCCAAAGGATGGATGCGAATTTTTTCATGGGCAAAATCTAACAGACAGGTCTCGTGAATCCTTGACAGCCCGGCGCCTTTGGAGCGGGACTTCCCATCCCCGTCCTCCAGTGCGTGTCATAACGCAAGCGGCGGGCCAATTGGCGTTCGACGCATCCAGCGCTCGCCGGGAAGGGCGTGGAGCCACCCCGCCAACTCGCCTTCCAGCACACGGGCGGCCAGGCCTTCCGCGCCCAATTGCTGCGCCAGCTCATCCAGGCTTAGCGGCTGTTCCACGAGACGCCAGAGCGCAGGATCCTCCACCTGCGCAGGCAATTCATTTTCATCCTGCGCCTCATCGCAGGGCGCTGCCACCCGTGGCTCCCCCAGGATGACGCCCCGGGCCAGGGGCAAGAGACCCAGATCCTCGCGCAGGTCCTCCACCGTGGCCATCAGGCGTGCCCCCTCGCGCACCAGGCGATGGCTTCCCTGGTAAAGAGCATGGCCGGCTGGACCCGGGCAGACCAGCACATCCCGTCCCTCGTCGCAGGCGTGGTGGGCGGTGTTGATGGCCCCCGAGCGCGCCGGTGCCTGAATGACCACCACGGCCCGACAAAGTCCGGCGATGACGCGGTTGCGGCGGGGAAAGCGGAAGTACTCCGGGCGTACCCAGGGAGGCCATTCGCTGAGGATCAGACCTTCCTGGCCAATGAGATGGAAGAGTTCCCGATGCCAGGTGGGAAAAGAGTGGTCGAAGCCACAGCCCACCACCGCCACAGTGCGCGATACACCGGCCGCTTGGTGGGCCTCCCCGTCAATACCCGCCGCGCCACCGGAAACCACCACACAGCCCATGTCCCGCAGGGCCTGGGCAAAGGTCCGTGCCAGGTGCCGACCCTCAGCGTCCGGTCGGCGCGTTCCCACAACGGCCACGCATTCCTCGGCGGCCAGCTCAGGTCTGCCGCGATAGAACAAGGGGTCCGGCGGGCGGTTCATGCCTGCCAACAATGAAGGATAATGGGGATCGCCCGGCCGCAGCAGGCCCAGCAGACCTTTGTCCAGTTGCTCCAGCAGCTCTTCCCAGCGCCACAGGCCTTCGCCATTCAACAACCTCGCCAGGGCGGGGATCATCCGGCGGCAGCGGGGCGGTAGATGGGGCAGGGGATCTTGTCCGCCCATCCACTGCTCCAGCACGCGCTGGCGCAAGGGCGGATCCATTCCCTCCTGGCACAGCAGGGCCAATTGAAGTGCGTGCATGGGGACTCCCGGAAAAGGAGCGGCAAACGCCAGTCCCCGTGGGAGGTTCCGCCTGCAGGTGCCGATTTTCATGCGTGACGAGCGCCTGTCCTGGCAGGCTTGCACATGAAAAGGGGCCGCTGGCGCGACCCCTGGAATGTCAGGCTGTGTAGGCACTCACTTGATGAGAAGCAGAGGCCGGGTACATTCCTCCCCGGCAAAGCGGGCCCGCACAAAGTAGGAGCCGCTGGGCCAACCGCTTGCGTTCAGCTGCAGCTGGTAGATGCCCGCCTCCAGCTCCGCATGGGCCAGCACGGCCCGTTCCCGCCCCAGCAGATCAAAGACGCGCACATCCAGCAGGCCGCCGCGCTGCACCTCCACATCCATGCGCGTGGTGGGGTTGAAGGGATTGGGATAGGCCTCGCGCAGACGGAAATGGGTGGGCAGGGAAGGCATGTCATCCCTGTGCGGACCTTCAAGGCCGTCCACCGCCGTGTAGCCGGCATTGTCCAGCATCAAGGGACCGCCTGTCCAGCCAATATCTGCACGACTGCCGTCGAAGGCGTCGTTCCATGCCGGATCCGGGTCGCCGGCGTCAATCAAGGGCGAGTCGGCGAACAGTCGGAAAGAGGCATCCAGATCAACCCTTACGCTATCCACACCCGCTCGCAGGTCGCTAACCAGGCGCAGACTGTCGTTGTAGGCCATCAGGTGGGTCATGCTAACCAGCAATGTGTCGCCCTGAAGCATCATCCCGTTCTGGCTGTCAAACCAGTTGTATTCCGCACGCACCGTGCTGGCCTGGTCCAGGAAAACCCCGCGTGGCGCTCCATCCAGGTAATCGTCCAACTGGGCTTCCGTGAAATAGTCTCCATACAAAATACTGCGCCACTGGAAAAGATTGTTGCGCAGATCCAGATCCGCGTTGAAGGCATGCACGCGTCCGAAGCCCAGGTAGGGGATTTGCGGCCAGCGGGCAACATTGAACACGGGATCCACCAGCGGCACCACGAGGAAGCTGTTGTTGGCCACCACTGCCTGTGCGTCCACCACGCTCACGCCCACTTCCGGGTTCAGGAAGAGATTGTTTTGCACCCGGCTGCCTTCCGAGGACGCCAGATAGACTCCCGTGGCGCCCAGCTGCAGAGTGTCGGCAGGAGGGCCAAATCGACAATTGAACAGCGCCACCGGAGTGCCCAGGGCCAGAATGCTGTTGCGGCAACGCTCAAAGACGCAGTTGGTGATGGGAAGCGGATCCTCGCGCTCCATGTGTTCAATCTGCACGGCGGTGGAAAAGCCCTCGAAAACCATGTTCCGCAAGCCGTCCACCTGGGCTTCCCGGTGGATGAGCACGCCGGGAGGGCGGGCGTCCTGATCCCGCCGATGGGTGGCCAGGGACTGGATGGTCACGGGACGATCCGGGGTGCCTTGCACATCCAGTGTGCCGCGCACCTCCACCAGCCAGTCTGTGGCGCTACCGCCCGAACTGACCAAGCGGCTGCCTTCCTCGATCACCAATTGCCTGCCACTGGGCACACGCAGGGGTCCACCCAGGAACACGGCACCGGTCTGGCTGCCAATCACCCCTTCAACATCACCGGCCAGCACGGTGAAACGCGGCCGGATTTCCATGTAAATGGCCGATTCGGTCAAGCCATCGCCAAAGATTGCTTCAAGGATCACCAGCGTGGTGTCCAGCACAATGTCCAGGGAAAGGGAGTCCGCACGCAGCGCCGACAGCGTCTGGCCATTGAGGCGGGGTTGGATGTGGAACTGCTGGGCTGCACCAAGACGCAGGCTGTCTTCATCCTGCAGCTTCAACCGAATGGAGGCCACGGCACCCGTGGACAAGCTTTCCACAATGACCGCCGTCTCATCCACACAGCTTGCGGCGTCGCAAGGGGCCACCTGCACCAGACGCGGGGGATGGTTGGACTGGAAGTCCACGGTGAAGCTCAAGGAATCCCGCTCGAACTGCCCGGAGACCTCATTCACCCCGCGCAGGGTCAGATTCCAGGTTCCAGTCTGCTGGCTGCCTGTCGGCCAATTCAGCGCAAGACTGGTTCTGCCGATCTGGGTCAGGGTCATGCCGGGCGGTGCACCATCCATGGACCAGGCAGCAGGCGGGTAGGCCTGCATTTGCACAGTGCCCAGGTATGGGTAACCCACCACCCAATCCCGGTTGGAAGGCGCGGCAAGGAAACGGCAGGGCAAAGGATCGCTGGAAGCGTAGAACACGCCCATGTCCGCCACTGTCAGATCCGGATCCATGATGGTGGGATCCCCAGCGTCAATGACCGGTGAGTCTTCCAGCGGGAAAAAGGTCTCGTCCAACATCGGGTCACCCACGATGTGGGTTGAATCGGGAGTCACATAAGTGTAGACCTGATCGCCAGTGGCATACCAGGCCAAGTAGTTCGTCCATTGATTATCTGCGCCAGGATAAAAACAGTTGTATCGAACAAGTGATGGAATGTCGAAACTGGGATTGAAAAACATCACGCCATAGTTCCAATAATTCACACTATGAGGAAGGAAAATATTATTTACGATTTCTATTGGTCTACCTGATGAATAAATAGCAAAGGTGGCAACTTCATCAAATATGCAATTCTGCACTTTATAATCACCATCTGAAAGACAGACAACTCCAAGAGATGAATCCGTCAATATCGAGCGGTGTATTTCCAAAACCTTTTGCCCTTCAGGAGATGGCTTATTTGAATTGATAATGGTATTAGCATTTCGAATACGCGCATAACGAATATAGGAGCATGTGCTATCTGCCCCGGCTGTTTGGCGGAACATCAAGCCCATCCAGCGCAAAGTCAAACCTTCCTGGCGATCCATCACCACCATGCTGTCCTTGGTGCCTTCCACCAGCAGGGTGCCATAGCAAGTCAGTCCCAGGGAGGCGCCAAAACGGATGTCCACACCAGGACGAAGATCCAGGGTGTCTCCCGCAAGCAGCACCGTTTGGCCGTTGGCGTAATAGGGGTTGCCCGAGGCTTCAAGCACCAGGCGGTGCCCGCTCTCCGCGCGCAACGTGTCCGGCAACAGAGTCTGGCCCTGTGCGCCGCCACACAAGGACAGCCACAGCAGGAGCAAAACGCCAACGAACCGGAAGCTCCGGACAGTGGGCAACTTCAGGAAGCCAATCATCTGTGCACACTCCGCCATTCACCGGTGGGCGCCGGGAGCTTTCGCCCAACCGGCGCCCCTAAGTAGGAAACGCGGATGCGCCATCCAAGCCGCCTCCGGAAGGATCAGGCTTCCAGCTTGCCCACGCTGCGCTGGATGGTGTCCCACACCCGGCTGCCCTCCTCCTCCCGCTTCAGGCGGCGGCGCAGGGCGGGCAGGGCGGCGACATCCCCCAGGTCTCCCAGCAGGCGGGCGGCGCGCAGGCGCACCACGTCCCGCTCTTCATCGAGCAAACGGCACACCGGCTTGAGGGCCTTGGCGGGGAAATTGCGCAAGGCGATCTCGCAGGACTCGCGCACGCTCCACACCTCATCCAGCAAGCCCGCCACCAAGAGCGGCACGGCCTTGTCGTTGAGCAGGCGCCCCAACACGCGGGCAGCCTCCACACGCACGCCCGGCGCCGAATCCAGCATGGCGCCACCGGCGCTTTGGTAGCGCAGTCCCTTGTCCACATTCAGGGCGCCCAGAACCTGCAGGGCGGTGCGGCGCACGAAGTGGCGCGGATCCTCACCGGCGCTGCGGGCCAGGGCGCGGGCCACCTGCGGGGTGGAGAAGCGTGCCAGGCTGCGCACGGCCCGGTTCCGCACATAGTAGGAGGGATGGTCCAGGCTGGGCAGCAGCTGGGCGGCTTCCTCCTCGGCGGCGGTTTGGCCCAGCACCGCCAACAGGCAGTAGCGCTCCCATGAGGAGCAGCCCAACTGGAAAAGGGCCTGATTCACTGTGCGTCGCAGGGCGAAGCCCTCGTCGGTGAGAGCGTGGTCGCGCACCTCCTTCAGGGCCTGAACGGCCACATGGTTGCCCGTTTCACCAATGACGCGGATCAAGCGCAGGCGGCCTTCCAGGCTGCCCTCATTGGAAAGCTGTCCCAACAGGCCGTCCACTTGGGGCTCGTGCACTTTCAACAGGGGCAGCAATTCGGCATTGAGAGAGGGACCATAGGCCACCAGGGTCTGGATGGTGCTCTGGCGAATGCGGTAGTAGGAGCTGCGCAGGTTTTCGCGTAGCACGGGCAAGGCCTCCGGCGCACGCATGCGACCCAGCAGGCGGATGCAGCGCACACGCAGGCGCACGCAAGCCTCGTGCTGCAGCACTTCCAGGATGGGAGCCAGGGCGTCCCTTCCCAATTCCACCAGGGCTTCTTCCGCCGCATCGCACACATCCGCCTGGCGCACGCCCAGCATGCGTACCAGGGTACGGGCCGCGTCGGGGCCGCCTAGACGACCCAGCGCCTGGGCCACCGCGCGGCGCACCCGGCGATCCTCATGGCCGGACAGACGGACGAGCTCGCCCAGGCTGTGCCTGTCGTAGAGCAGGCCCAGCACGCGCACCACGCCTTCCAGCATGGCGGGGGATGGTTCCTTCAAGGCCTCCCGCAAGGCGGGAAGCGCACGGCTGCCATGGCGGCACAGGCTGCGCATGACCAGCGGACGCAGGGTTTCGCTTTCAATGAAAAGCAGGTGGATAAGCGTGTCCACGGCATCCCCTGCCGAAGCCCCGCCCGCGGCCTCGCCCAGGCGGCCCACGGCCTGGGCCAGCACCTTGCGCGCCTCATTTCGCACCAGCCAGTCCCCGTCCTGGAGCATGCGCGTAAGGGGAATGATGTCCCGCGTCTCACCCATGCTGCCCAGCGCCGTCACCGCCGCCCAGCGCAGGTTGGCGTCGGGCGAGTCCAGGATGCGTGGCTTGAGCAGCTCGTCGTGGGCCCTCCGCAGGTCCAGGCGGCCAATCACCACAACGGCGGCATGGCGCACATCGTCGCTGGGATCCGCCAGCGCGTTCTCCAGGGCCGGCCAGGCGGCGTCCGCCTCTTCCTGGGACAAGGAGAGCACGGCCCGACGCCGCTCGCTCCAGTCCTCGCCTTGCAGGGCGCGCCGCATTTCCGCGGGCAGACCCGGTTTGCGCCTTGCCATCACAGCCTCTCGATGAAGCCTTCCACAACCCCGTCGGCGTGGATGGCGGTGATCTCGTAATCGCAATCAATGCCGGACAGCAGCTTCACGGCGGCGCGAAAGGCGCCCAGGCGGGCATTGGTCATTTCACGCACGCTCTGGCCGGGGATGCGCAGCTCGCGGTAGGTTTCGCTGTAGATGTCCCGGTAGATGGTGATTTCCACCTTGTTGGGGCTCACTTCCTTCAGGCGGAAATCCGAGGAATCGCGGAAGAGTCCGGCCTTCAAGCCAATGTCCACATAGCCGCGCAGGGCTTCGATCATGCCGCCGCCGCGCGGGAAAAGGAAGTCGTACTCCTGCTCCAGCGTGGCAATCCAGTTGGCCGTGGCGTGTTCGTAGGCGCGGTCCAGGAAGATCTTGGGCCAGTTGCCGTGGAAGTCGCGGGCCGTTTCCTCCAGCGCGCCCAGCCACACGCGGGCCAGGATCCAGCCGGTTTCAGGCAGACCGGGCATGCCCGTGCAGGGAGATCCTTGGGGGTGTTTCATCGGGCACGCTCCTCTCCATCCACCAGACCCATTTTCACCAGTTGCAGACGCACGGCGGCGGGGCTCAAGGCCCGGCTCAGGCGATGGTTCACCCGCGCCGCCAGAGTTGCCAGATCGCCCTCGGCGGACTCGGCCCACAGCAGCACCAACTCGCGGCGCTCGTCCAGGGACAGGCCAGCCAGCTCGCGCTCCACATCCTCGCCGCCACCTTCCGCCCGGCGGCTAAGGGCCATCACCACATCCTGGGTTTCCCGGGAAATGGCCAGTTCCTCGTTGGTGGGAATGACCATCACCTTCACCCGACCGCTGCTGATCACCGGCTGGCGTCCGGCGTTGGCCTCCGGATCCAGCTTGATGCCCATGTGCTCCAGGTTGGCCAGGATGGAGGCACGGATGCGCACGGCGTTCTCGCCAATGCCACCGGTGAAGACCACGCCGTCCAGGCCGCCCAGCTCCGCCGCATAAGCGCCGATGTACTTGCGCACCCGCAGGCAGAAAATGTCCAGGGCCAGCTGGGCGCGATCGCTGCCGCGGCCGGCCTCTTCTTCCAGTTCGCGCATGTCGTTGGACACGCCGGACAGGCCCAGCAGTCCGCTGCGCTTGTTCATGAGCGAATCCACATCCTGGGCACCCAGCTTCTCCCGCTCCTGGATGAAGCCCACCACGGCGGGATCCAGATCCCCGCAGCGCGTGCCCATCACCAGTCCTTCCAGCGGGGTGAAGCCCATGCTCGTGTCCACGCTGACGCCTCCGTCAATGGCGGCGATGCTGCTGCCGTTGCCCAGGTGGCATGTGATGAGCTTCAGCTTGGAAAGCGGCTTACCCAGCAGCTCGGCGGCGCGTCCGGCCACAAAGCCGTGGCTGGTGCCGTGGAAGCCATAGCGGCGGATCCCGTGTTTCTCGTACATCTCGTAGGGCAGGCCGTAAAGGAAGCTGGCCCTGGGCATGCGGCTGTGGAAGGCGGTGTCGAACACAGCCACCTGGGGCAGATCCGGCATGAGTTTGCGCGCCATGCGGATGCCGATGATGTTGGCCGGGTTGTGCAGGGGCGCGAAAGGCACGCAGCGCTCCATGGCCTCAATCACTTCCGGCGTGATGAGGGCCGCGCCGCTGAACTCCTCGCCGCCATGCACGGTGCGATGCCCCACAGCGTCCACCTCGGCGATGCTGGAAATAACGCCGTGCTCGGCCGAGACCAGCACATCCATCACCAGGCGCACGGCCTTCTCGTGGTCCGGCACCTCCAGCACATCGCGCACGGGATTGCCCTTGCGACCGCTAAAGGTGAACATGGCCCGGCTGGAGCCGATTTTTTCCACCAGACCCTTCATCAGCACATCTTCGCGCTGCATGTCAAAAAGCTGGAACTTCAAGGAAGAAGATCCGCAATTCAGAACAAGTATTTTCATTTTACCCTCTTTTGAACTGATTTGCCGCTGGATTTCGTTAATAGATAAACAAGCGGCCTTGGAAAATGGCACTAAGGAAGGCTGGGATCAAGGGTGGGTCAGTCCTTCCAGTGGACCTCGGTCAAGCCGGTGCGACTTTTCAGCTCCTCCACCACCCGCCCAATCTCGGCGGTGATCACAGCGGCGCGCACCTTCTCATCCACGGCTTTGCGCAGGGAGGCGCTTTCCCCCAGGAAGGGCATGGTGCGCCCCAGGAGGCTGAAGAAAACCCACTTCACACCATCCTCGTCGGGAAGCTCCAGCACATCGCTCCACTCCAGCGGATCCAGCTCCACCAGGGCGCCGCGCACCTGGGAGGGCAGGGATGCCACTTCCGCGGCCTGCCACTGACGGGGATGAAGATCCAGGCCCAGGCGCTCCGCCAGCAGGGAGGGATCCAGCAGCTCCCGACGGGACAGGGCGCGGGCGGAATCGGCCTGGGCGCGTGTGTTGAAGCTGAAAGTCCACAGGTTGAAGGCGCGCTCCGCCAGGAACTCCACCGGATGGGCGTCCAGGTAGTTCTCCAGATCCTGTTCCGTGGGTGTGTATGAAGAGGCCAGATGCAGGTTCACAAACAGGGCGCTCTTGAAGAGGCGCTCGCGCAGCTCCACCAAATCCTTCAGCTCCCGGCTTTTCCAGGTGCCATCCCGGCGGGCTTCGCGCAACCAGGCGTCCTGCTCCAGCCAGTAGCGGGCAAAATCCGCTCCCAGGCCATCCAGGGCCGGGGCACCCTGTCCACCAAACGCGGCGCTGATCATGGCGTCCAGCTGGGCGCGCGTCAGGCTGGTGTCCCGACTTTGGGCCACCACCCGCGCGGAGTCAATGGAAGTGCCAACGGCGGCCTTGCTGTCCACGCTAAGGCCATGCTCCCGCTCCAGCCATTGTTGAAGCCCCAGCTCCGCCTTGCGGCGGGCATTGCGCTCCAGGGTCTGGCGCAGGGCGGCGCGACCGGCCTCGTCCAGTGGAGCGTCAGGCAGCTCCTGCAGGCTGTCCAGGCGAATGATGTGCCAGCCAAAAGGGGAACGCACCGGACGGGCCATCTCGCCCGGCTTGAGGTGCAGCATGACCTCTTCAAACTCCATCACCGTCTGGCCGGCCTGCACAGGGCCCAAGGCTCCACCCAGGGCGGCGCTGCCGGGATCCTTGGAGAATCGACGGGCCTGCTGGGCAAAGTTGGATCCCCGCTCCAGGCGGGCGAAAATGCTGTCTGCCGTGGGGGCATCCTCCACCAGGATATGGCTGGGAAAGTAGAGCCAGCGCGCCAGGTAGGCGTAATCCTCCACCTGGGTGTCCGACACCGCATCAACTTTCAGGCGCTTTTCCCGGCACAGGCGCACGGCCAGTTCCTGTTTCATCAGCTCCATCTGGGAACGCTGTCCCGGGTCCAGGGGATTACCCAGTCCATCCCAGGCCCTGGCCAGCAGCGTGTGTTCCAGAATGGGCGCCATGGCCGCCTGCAAGGTCTCGCCGCGAATGCCGTCCTCCATGGGAAGGCCCTGTGCCAGCAGATATTCCCGGGCCTGGGCACGGCTGATCTTCAGCACGCCGGCCTGGGCAAGAAGAGGGACGAGGAGGAAATGGAGGAACAGAAGGAAGGCCGTGAACACGCGCACCACAGGAAGCCCTTTCTGGGGATTAAAGCAGATCCGCCGCCAACCCGGCCAACTTGCTGCGCTCACCCTTGCTAAGGGTGGCGTGGGCGGCCACGGGCTGATCGCGGAAACGGTCAATGACATAGGACAGGCCGTTGGACTGAGCGTCCACATAGGGATTGTCAATCTGCTCCGGGTCTCCGGTGAGCACCACCTTGGTGCCGTTGCCCGCCCGGGTAATGATGGTTTTCACCTCGTGAGGCGTCAGGTTCTGGGCCTCATCCACGATGAAGTACTGGCGTGGCAGGCTGCGGCCGCGGATGTAGGAGAGCGGCTCCACTTCCAGGGCGCCAGACTGGCGCAGCTTCTGCTCCGTCAGTTTCTGGCCGCCCTTGCGACCCTTCTCCGACATGCCGTCCAGCAGTTGCTCCAGGTTGTCGTGGATGGGCGCCATCCAAGGGCCCAGTTTGTCGTCCAGGCTGCCCGGCAGGAAGCCCAACTCTTTGCCCATGGGGAAAACCGGACGGCTGACCACCATGCGGCGGTAAGGCGATTCCTCGTCCAGCACCTGGCTTAGGCCCGCCGCCAACGCCAACAGGGTCTTGCCTGTTCCCGCGCGGCCGGCCAGAGTCACCAGCTGAATCTTCTCGTCCAGAAGGAAATGCAGGGCGAAGTGCTGGCCCAGATTGCGTGGCTTCACACCCAATCCGGCCTCCTCAATGCGCAGCAGGTGCAGGCGGCTGGGCGGATTGTGGAACACGCCCAGAGCTGTGCGCTCGGGGCGGTCCGCGTCCTGCAGCACCACGCCTTCGTTGGGGTGCAGGCCGGAGTTCTCCTCCATGTCCAGGAAGCCCTTGGCGAAGAACTCGTCAATCCATCCGGCGGGCACCTGAATGAGGTGGTAGCCCTGGAAAAGGCTGTCCACCTGCACGCGGCGGTCTTCGAAACCAGTGGCCTCCAGGCCATAGGCCCCCGCCTTGATGCGCATGTTCACATCCATGGTGACGAAGAGCTTGGCCCAGCCCTTGGGCGCCTTGTGCTGCAGGCCGATGGCCAGGATGCAGTCATCCGCCACGCTGGGGCTAAGTCCCTCGGGGAAGATCACCTTCTCACCCGCGCCAGCCACCACCAGCAAGCCTCCCTCGGGCATCTTCACGCCCTGGGTTAGAGAGCCCTGCCGCCGCAACTCGTCAATCTGGCGGCTGGCCTCGCGGGCGTTGCGGCTTACTTCGCCCACGCCCTTCTTGAACTTGTCGATCTCCGCGATGACGGTGATGGGAATGACCAAGCGGGCGCCTGGAAAGGAGAAGAGCGAACTGGGGTCGTGGAGCAGCACGTTCGTATCGAGGATCACCGTGCGCTTCATGGGGCCTCCCCTGTCACATGGTGCTGAGTTCGGTGGGTGCCTCGCCGCCGGAGCGGAAAAATGTTAGGTGCAATTGGCGGGTAAGGCCCAGATAGGTGCGCCGCAGATCGTCCCGATCCACCGGCAGGCGCATTTCCACATTGTAGAACTGGCGGTGCTGACGCGCGCCCAGGGCAATGCGGATGTTCGCCCCTGTCATGCCAATCACGTAGCCCGCGCCCAGATCCTCGTCCACATTCAAGTCCAGGGCCACGCCGCACCCCAGATTGGCCACCTGGTTGAGCAGCTTGTTGGAAGGCAGGCGCAGGGCGTTCAAATCCGTGTCCGCCCAAGGCACGGCCTGGGAGATAAGCCGCGAGTCAATCCAGTTCTTGAAGGTCTCGTGGAGGAAGGCGTGGATGCGCACGGGGCCATCATCGCCGGTTGTGAACTGGCGCAGGTGCACCAGCACATGGCGGGCGGCCTCGAAGCAGGTGGCGTCCCGGGGCATCACCACAAGGATGGGGCCCTGGCGGGACAATTCCTCACCAAAGCTCACAGGGGAGAGCTCCCGCGTGTAGCGGTGATGCGCCGTGGCGTAGAGGTTGGCCAGCTTGCCTCTAATTCCCGTCGCGATCATGCTCCTCTTCCTGCTCCTTGCGTTTGGCCTTCACCAGGCCGATGCGGTGTCGCTTCATGGTCATCACCGTGAAGCGCCATTCCAGATGCTCAAAGGAATCGCCAGCCTTGGGCACTTCACCCGCCAATTCGTAGATGAAGCCGCCCAGGGTCTCGTAGTCCTCGTCCGTGCTCAGGACTTCTTCTTCCAGCAGGGCGTTCACATCCTCCAGCAGCATGCCCGAGTCGATGACCCAGCCATCGTCCGCCGTGCGCCGCCAAGGCGGGGCCTCGGCATCGAACTCATCCTGGATTTCCCCAACAATCTCTTCGAGGATGTCTTCCAGGGTTACCAGACCGGCAGTGCCGCCGTACTCATCCACCACGATGGCCATGTGTATGCGGTTTGCCTGGAACTCGCGCAGGAGTTCGTCGATTTTCTTGCCCTCAGGCACAAAGTAGGGGAGGCGTGCAAGCTGATCAAGCGCCTCTGGCGCCTGACGCTGATGCAGGAAGGGGATCATGTCCTTGGCGTACAGGATGCCCACCACATTGTCCACCTGCTCCCGATACATGGGAACACGGCTGTGACCTTCCCGGCGGATAAGCTCCACGGCCTCGTCGAAGGAGGTGTCGTGGGGCAGGCAAACCATGTCGATGCGCGGCACCATCACTTCGCGCACAGTGGTTTCGCCGAACTCGAAAATGGAGTGGATCAGCTCCTTTTCGTCCTCCTCCAGGCTGCCCTCCTCCGCGCCCACCTCCAGCAGGGCCTTCAACTCCTCGCTGGTGAAATGGGCGTGGTCGGCATCGCCTCCGCGGCTGCGCAGGCTTCCCGTGATGGCCAGCACCGGTTTCACCAGAGGCAGTAACAGCCAGGTGGAGGCCGAAATGGGCAGGGTGGCGGCCCGGGCAATTTCTTCGTTGTGGCGGAAGGCCAGGGCCTTGGGCGTCACTTCGGATACGAGCAGGATCACCAGGGTGACCACCACGATTTCCAGCACGATGAGCCATTCCAGCGGCAGGCCGGCGCTCCGGGCCAGGTCGTGGGTGATGAGGGTGGCCAAGCTGGCGGCCCCCGTGTTCACCACCGTGTTGCCCACAAGAATGGTCACCAGCAGGCGTTGGGGACGGCTCAGCAGTTCCGCCACCCGGCGCCCGGTAGGCCCACCCTCCTCCTTCTGGCGCTTCACTTGAAGCTTGCTCAAACTGAAAAAGGCGGTCTCGCTGGCGGAGAAGAACGCGGAAAAGGCCAGCAGCAGAAGGAAAAGCAGCGCGTCAACGGCCATGCGTTCCTCCTTCCATCCACCGAGCGACGCTGGCCAGCTCCAGGGCGGAAGCCAGCACTGCGTCCTCCCTGGCACGCATGCGGCGGCGGCGGGCGGGGGTGTCGTCGTTCCAGCCGGCCAGGTGCAGCACGCCGTGCACGGCCACGCGGGCAATCTCCCGGCGCGGGGTCTCGGCGAAGTCCGCGGCCTGCTCCACGCACACCTCCGGGCAAATGAAGATGTCCCCACTCACCTCGCCATCCGGTGCATCGTACTGGAAGCCCAGATGGTCCGTGGGTTCGTCGGCGTCGTGGAACTGAAGGTTGGCTTCCCGCATCTCCTGGGGATCCAGCAGGGCCAGGGTTAGCTGGCCGTGGCGCAGACCCTCCTGGCGCAAGGTGTGGCGCAACAGGCTTTCCAGCACGCGCAGATTCACGCGCACACGGGAAGCGGATCGCACCACCTCCAGGTGTCGGCTACTTCGGGGATCGGAGTCGTCCAGCTCGGGCTGGGGAAAAGGGAAAGATGAGTCGCCGTCAGTCGTCGGTTGGTCGTGTTGCACGGCCGTCGTACTCCTCATAGGCATGGATGATGTCTCGCACCAAACGATGGCGAACCACGTCCGCCTTTTCAAGTTCGACAAAGGCCACATCCCGCACGCCTCGCAGCACGCGGCGGATTTCCAGCAGGCCGCTGCGCTCCGGCTGGGCCAAATCGATCTGCGTGATGTCCCCGGTGATCACCACGCGGCTGTTCTGCCCAAGCCGCGTAAGGAACATCTTCATCTGCCCGGGGGTGGTGTTCTGCGCCTCATCCAGGATGATGAAGGCGTTGTTCAGCGTGCGACCACGCATGAAGGCCAGGGGCGCCACCTCCACGATCTGCTGCTCCACCATGCGGGCCATGCGCTCCGGCTCCATCATGTCGAAGAGGCTGTCGTAGAGCGGGCGCAGGTAGGGATCAACCTTCTCCTTCAAATCCCCCGGCAGGAAGCCCAGGTTCTCCCCCGCCTCCACCGCCGGCCGCGTGAGCACAATGCGCTGCACCTTGCGCTCCACCAGCGCCGCCACGGCCATGGCCACGGCCAGATAGGTCTTTCCCGTGCCAGCCGGTCCTATGGCGAAAGTGAGCAGGTGCTGGGCGGCGGCGCGCACCAGACGCTCCTGACCCGCCGTGCGGGTGCGCAGGGGGCCGGTGGGTGTGTGCACCACCACGGAGTTGCCCTCGGGCTGGGCCGGCTGCATTTCCCCGGCGGTGGCCCGGCGCAAGGCCAGTTCCACATCCTCCGCCTCCAGCGTGCCCTTGCGGCGGATGCCGTCCAGCAGCTCACCCAGGGCAAGGCGCAGCAGTGTTGCGTCGCTGCGGCAGCTGACAATGCGCACTTCACCGTCCCGCAGGACCAGTTGGGCGGAGAAATAACTCTCAATGCGGCCAAGATGGATGTCGCCGGGTCCACACAGAACCAGGGCGTCCACGCCGTCCAGGGGAATGCCCGCCTCCGGGCTTCCTGTGCCCGACGCGCCCTCTGCCATCACGCTTTTCATGCCGGGCCGCTTTCCGGCCTGGCTCCCCGGATGCTCAGGTGCAGCTCCGTCAGCTGGCGCTCGTCTACGGGGCCGGGACAGCCGTCCATGGGAGAAGCGGCGCGGTTGGTCTTGGGGAAGGCGATGACATCGCGGATGTTCTCCGTTTCGCCGAAGATCATCACCAGACGGTCGAAGCCGAAGGCGCAGCCGGCGTGGGGCGGCGTGCCGTAGCGGAAGGCGTCCAGCAGGAAGCCGAACTTCTCACGCGCCTCCTCATCGGAGATTCCCAGCATGGTGAAGACCTTGGCCTGCATGTCCCGCTCATGGATGCGCACACTGCCGCCGGCGATCTCCTGGCCGTCCATCACCAGATCGTAGCCCCGGCTGAGCAGCTCGGCAGGGCTGACACCGGCCTCGAACTGCTCGCGGTTGGGCTGGGTGAAGGGATGGTGGGCGGCGGCCCAGCGGTCCTCCTCCTCGTCGTATTCGAACATGGGGAAGTCCGTCACCCACAGCAGACGATGGCGCTCCGTCTGCACCAGGCCATGTTCCCGGGCCACGCGCAGGCGGATGTTGCCCAGCAGCTTGCACACCAGGCGGAAGTCTCCGGCGGCCAGGATGACCAGGTCGCCCTGGCTGGCGCCCGCCTCCACCAGCGTGGCCTCCATCCATTCCTCGCCGGTGAACTTGTGGATGGGGCTGTTGATGCCCTCCTCGGTCCAGCGCACGGCCACCACGCCCTGTCCACCCAAATGGCGCGTGTAGTCCTGGAGAGCGTCAATCTTCTTGCGGCTGAATTCCGCCGCCAGCCCCTTGAAGACCAGGGCGCGCAGCACGCCGCCGGAAGCAGCCGCCTGTTCGAACACGCTGAAGGCGGATCCCGCGGCGCGGTGGTCCAGTCGCTGGATTTCCACAGGCACGCGCAGGTCCGGCTTGTCCACGCCGTAGCGGTCCATGGCTTCGCGCCAGGTCATGCGCGGCAGGGGCAGGGACAGCTCTTCGCCTTTGACATCGTGGAAGAGCGCGGCCATCACCGCCTCGGCCACGCCCTGCACATCGCCCTCGTCGCCAAAGCTCAGTTCAATGTCAATCTGCGTGAACTCCGGCTGGCGATCGCTGCGCAGGTCCTCGTCCCGAAAGCACTTCACAATCTGGAAGTAGCGGTCGAAGCCCGCCACCATCAGCAATTGCTTGTAAGTCTGCGGACTCTGGGGCAAGGCATAGAAACTGCCCGGATGGATGCGACTGGGCACCAGATAGTCCCGCGCGCCTTCCGGCGTGGACTTCATCAGCACCGGCGTTTCCACTTCCAGGAAGCCCAGGTTGTCCAGCGTGCGGCGCACGGCCTGGGCCATGCGGTGGCGCAAGTGCAGATAGCGCGCCTTCACCGGGCGGCGCAAGTCCAGGTAGCGGTACTTCAGCCGCAAGTCCTCGCTGGCCGTGTCCTCCACCTCAAGGGTGAAGGGCAAAACCTCGGCGCGGGAGAGCAGCTCCAGTTCCGTGGCCACCACCTCCACCTCGCCGGTGGGCAGCTCGGCGTTGGTCATGGCTCCCGGACGACGGCGCACCACGCCCTGGATGCGGATCACCGACTCCATGTGCAGGCGGCCGGCGGCTTCCAGCAATTCGGCGTTTTCCGGCTCGAAGACCACCTGGGTCATGCCGTGGCGGTCCCGCAGGTCCAGGAAGCAGAAGCCGCCCATGTTGCGCACGCGGTTGACCCAACCGGCCAACAGCACGCGTGCCCCATCATCGCTGCCCCGCAATTCCCCGCAGGTATGGCTGCGCATCATCTGTGGATCCTCCCTGGCGGCCCAGGCAAATGCCGGAGTGGGCCTTCAATTGGAAAACATGGTCACATGGAAGGTTGGAATGCCGCACTGCGCGGCATTCCACCGACTCCCAGGCCGCTCAACATGGAAAAAACCCCGCTTCGCCGTCCGGTGAAGCGGGGCTTATGGAGCATCTTCTCCGGATCGACGCCGACCCAAGGGCCGGTGGCGACCGATTTAGATGAGGCCCTGACGACGCTGCTCGGACATCATCTTCCGTTGCTTGCGCCGGGCGGCGTTCATCATGCGCTTCTTGATTTCGGAGGGCTTATCGTAGCGCTGCTTGCGGCGGAGCTCGCTAAGGATGCCCGCCTTCTCGCAGGACTTCGTGAAACGGCGGAATGCCCGATCAAAGGGTTCGCCCTCACGAACACGAATGTGCGCCATGCCTTCACCTCCTTCCAGCGCGTATCATGGAACACCGAGGGTAGCATCTGAACTCCGTCACCGCAAGCGGAGACGGATAAATCCTCAACACCAGGGGCGATTCCGTTGCAGGCCATTGGGTTCTTTGGCACCTTCCGGCATGGCATGGAAGCACCGCATGGAAAGCTGGCATGAACTGGAATCCGCAGGGCGCCCCGGACCGGCGCTGCGCGGGCTTCTGCTGTCCTTGGGTCTGATCTTTCTTGTGCAGGCTCCCTTAAGGCTGGAAGGCTGGGCCCTGCTGCGTCCCGAGGAAGCCCTTGGGCAGGGAAAGCTTTGGCAGTTGGCCACTTACGCTTTCCTCCACCAGAACTTGCTGCATGTGCTGTTCAACGGTCTGGGCCTGTGGGTCTTCGGCACCGAACTGGAAAAGCTGTGGGGTGCCCGCAGCTTCCTGCTTTACTGCCTGCTTTGCGCCGTTTGGGCCGGGTTGGCCCACGCCCTGCTGGACCCCTGGCTTTCCGGGAGACCCACCGCGGTAATGGGAGCCTCCGGCGCCGTGTATGGCCTCATGGGCGCTTATGGCCTGCTCTTCCGTGCCCGGCGCCTTTACTTCTGGGGGCTATTCCCTATCCGCGCCGATGTGCTGGCCCTTTGCTTCGCCGCCTTCGCCCTCTATTCCGGCGTGGCTCATAGCAGTGACGGCACCGCCCATCTGGCCCACCTGGGCGGCATGGTTGGCGGCGTGGTCATGCTGCTGCTGGCTCCGGCGCGGGAGGAATGGCGCTTCTGGCGTCATCGCCGTCGCATGGCGGCCCATTTGCGGCGGGCCAGCCAAAAGGCGGGCAACAATGCCTTTCCTCTGCTGGGCCCGGAGGCGGATGAAAGTCGGGTGCGCCTGCGTCTGGACGAAGTGCTGGAGAAGGTGTCCCGCACTGGATTGTCCAGCCTGGACCCGGGCGAGCGCGGCTTCCTGGACGCCGCTTCCGCCTGGCTGCGCGAGCATCGCAAGGGCCGTCCATGAAGAAGCCCATTGGTCGCGTCCTGCGCCTGCTCATTGACGAAGTGCCTGTGCAGGGTGGCGAGGTGAAGCTGGATGCCGCGCGCAGCCACCATCTGGTCACCGTGCTCCGGGCGGATGAGGGCCAGGAGGTGCTGGTGCTGGATGGCAGGGGCGGGACAGCCAAAGCCATTCTGCGTGAGGCGGGGCGCCATTGCCGACTGGACTGCCGGGCGCCCGCGCGCCACCCCGATCCCACACTGCTCCTTCAGGCCTGGATGCCTCTCATCCGCCCCGAACGCCTTGAGGTGGCGCTGGAAAAGCTGACGGAGCTGGGCGTGAGCCGGGTGTGCCTTTACAGCAGCGCCCACAGTGGCAATCTGCGTCGACCGGCGGACATGGCCCGCTTGCGGCGCATTTGCGAGGCGGCCTTGGAACAAAGCGGCAACCCCTGGCTGCCGCAAGTGGACGCCCCTGTGCAGCTTGAAAGCCTGCTGGCCGGCAGGCATGAGCCCCTGGTGCTGGCCTCGCCCGGCGCTTCACCATTGACCCAATTGCCCGTACAAACTGGCGCGCTGGCACTGGTGGCGGGGCCGGAGGGCGGTTTCTCCCCGGAGGAGCTGGAGCTTCTTCATGAGCGCGCCGTGGCGAAGGTGGGCCTGGGTCCCCACATTCTTCGGGCCGAGACAGCCATGATCCTGTTGGCCGGAGTGCTGCA
Source organism: uncultured bacterium (assembly GCA_903910645.1). GTDB lineage: Bacteria > CAIWAD01 > CAIWAD01 > CAIWAD01 > CAIWAD01 > CAIWAD01. Next base: position 32,556 of record CAIWAD010000164.1, read on the forward strand.
GTCCCTGTCCATCGGCCATTGACACGACCTAAACACCAGGGCGGACCCTTTGTCCGCCCTTCAACAAGAGAGGGGAATCCGTGGACATGAACGCGACCCCGACCGGGGGTCTTCGGCGCGCCTTGCTGGCCGCCATGCTGCTGATGGCAGGAGCAGCCCAGGCCGGCCTTCCCGTCACCGAGCATGTGCTGGCCAACGGCATGCGCTTCCTCATCATTGAGGACCACACTGCACCCACCTTCATGGGCGCCTGGGTGGCCCATGTGGGATCCAGCAACGAGACGCCGGGCCAGACGGGCCTGACCCACCTGCTGGAGCACATGATGTTCAAGGGCACGCGGGTGATCGGCACCAAAGACCTGGACAAGGACCTGGCGCTGCTGGCCCGCCAGGAGGAGTTGATGCGGGCCCTGCGCGAGCGCAGCCGCGGCCTGCTGCTGGAGGTGCGCCAGGGTCTGGCGCCCAGCCTTGCGGAAGCCCGGAAGGCCGACCCGGAGTGCGTGCGTCTGGAGGACGAATTCCAGAAACTGGTGGCCGAACAACGGGAAAACATGATTCCCAACGAGTTCGACCAGATCATGCAAAAGAACGGCGAACTCTTCGGAAACGCCTTCACCAGCCAAGACATGACGGCCTATTTCAATGTGCTGCCCGCCAACAAGCTGGAGCTGTGGTTCTGGCTGGAGTCGGACCGACTTATCAACCCGGTGATGCGCGAGTTCTACGCCGAACGCGATGTGGTCTACGAAGAGCGCCGCATGCGCACAGAGGCCACGCCCACGGGCATCCACGAAGAAGCCGTGAACAGCCTGTTCTGGCAGGCTTCCCCCTACCATTGGCCCATCATCGGCTGGCCCAGCGATGTGGCGGAGCTGAGCATGTCCCAGGCCGAGGCCTACTACCACACCTGGTACGGGCCGGGCAATATCACGGGCATCCTGGCCGGCGACTTCAAAACCAGGGACGCCATCCAGCTGGCCGAGCGCTATTTCGGCCGCATGGAAGCCCGTCCGGCGCCGCCCGCCCTGGTAACCCTGGAGCCCCGCCAGTTGGGCGAAGTGCGCTACACGGGAGAAGTGGAGATCAATCCCACCGTGAACCTGCGTTACCACTGCGGCGGCTTCAAGCACAAGGACAGCGGTGTGCTGGAGGTGTTGGCCAGCCTGCTCTCCGGTGACACGGGACGCCTGCAGCGCCATCTGGTGCAAGAGGGCAAAACGGCCGTGCGCGCCTGGGCCTATTACGAGCGCATGAAGCACGAAGGCGCCTTCCAGGTGGAGGCCGAGGCCGCCCAGGGCGTGGACAACGCCACGCTGGAGTCCGCCCTGGACGCGGAGTTGCGCCGTCTGGTGGACCAGCCCGTGCCCGAGCGCGAACTGCAGAAAATCAAGAACACCTATTTCGTGGACACCTACCGCGAGCAGCAGAGCCCCATCCGCGCAGCCTTCGAGCTTATCAACAGCGCGGGCTGCGGTGACTGGCGCGAGCAGGAGGCCTTCAGCCGCCGCATTCAGGCGGTGACGGCGGAGGATGTGCGCCGCGTGGCCGGCGAGCTCCTGCGCAAGGAAAACCGCATGGTCACCTGGTGGGTGCGCAAGGCGGGTGCCGCAAGCGCCGCCGAGCCCGCGGGACTGTCCAGCCTGCCGACGGACATGCAGGCCGCCACGCGCCAGATGCTGGCTCGCATGAAGCAATTCAGCGATGTGGCCGCCCTTGCCGGGCTGCAGGGGCAGCTGGGCTCCGCCAATGCCACGGACGCCAACGAGGCCACCATGAACCGCATCCTGCTGGAGGCCGTCACGGCCCGCCTGGCGGAGCTGCAAGCCAAGGGAGGGTCCAAATGAAGGCCCTGACGCTGCTTCCGCTGGCAAGCCTGCTGCTCGTGCTGGGAACCGTCCCGGCGCAGGCTCAGCCGCTGCCCGCCCATCCCGATGACTTGGTCTTCCCCGAGCTCAGCTATGAGCCGCCGGTGCCCGAGGGCCATCGTTTCGTCATGAAGAACGGCGTGGTGGTCTATGTGGTGGAAGACCACCGTGTGCCCCTGGTGGATGTGAATTTCACCATCCACGCCGACGCCAAGCAGGAGCCCGAGGCCCTGGTGGGCTTGCACACCGGCATGTTTGAATTGATGGGCCGTGGCGGCAGCCAGGCCCACGACGCCGCGTGGATCGAAGAAGAGGTGGCCTTCCTGGGCGCACGCCTGGACACGGGCATGGACAGCTACGGCGGCGCTCTTGCCCTCCAGAGCCTGACCAAGGACCTGGACCGCGGCCTGGATCTGGCCTTCGAATTGTTGCGCACGCCGGGCTTCCAGGAAGATCGCCTGCAGCAGTGGAAGGATGAGCGCCTGGCTGCCTTCAAGGAGCGCAACGACGATCCAGAACGCCTAGAGCGGCAGGAGTGGCGCCGCCTGATGTACCAGCCCGCCACCTGGCGCGCCGCCACCGCCGCCACAGTGGCCGCCATTGACCGCAAGGCCCTGCTGGACTGGCATCAGCGCTGGGTGCAGCCCGAGCATATCACTGTGACCGCCTATGGCGACATCAGCGCCAGGGAGCTGCTGCCCCGCCTGGAGCGCCGCATGAAGGGCTGGAAGGGCCAGAGCCAGCGCTTCACAAGCCCGGACCCCGAGTACCGCGATGTGCAGCCCGGCGTCTACCTGGTGAACAAGCCGGTGAACCAGAGCCGCGTGCGCTGTTTCCTGCCCGGTCTGGACCGGGACGACGAGCGCTGGCTTCCCGCCTACTTGCTGAACGAGCTGTTGGGTGGTGGCGGCATGTCTTCCGCCCTGCTAAACCGCATCCGCACCAAGGAAGGCCTGGCCTACAGCGTGGGCAGCCAGCTGGAGGAGCGCACCTTTGGCCAGGGACTTCTGTGGGCGGCATTCCAGACCAAGACCGAGAGCACCCAATTCGCCATGAGCCTGCTGGTGGACGAAGTGGAGAAGATGGCGCGCGGCGAAATCAGCCAGGAGAACCTGGACAACGCCAAGGCCCAGCTCATCCAGGCCTTCCCCACCTGGTTCTCCAGCGCGGGAACCATTGCCTCAAGCCTCACGGAGGAGGAATTGAGTGGGCGCATGAAGAGCAATCCCCGCCACTACCGCGACCTGCGCGCCAAGGTGCAGGCCGTCAGCCTGGAGGATGTGCGCCGGGTGGCCGCCGAGCTGCTGCGTCCGGAGCGTCTGGTGTGGGTGGTGGTGGGGGATGCCACCGCCATTATGCAGCCGGATGCCGAGCATCAGCTGACCCTTGAGGGTTTCGGCGCCGTGACCCGCGTGCCCTTGCGCGATCCTCTTAGCCAGGAGCCCCTGCCCCTGGACTGAGCGCTCTTTCCATGAATATGAAAGGGGCGGCCCCATGCGGGACCGCCCCTTTTTCCTGGCTTCCGGTGCGACTTAGAAGCTCTTGCTGAGCCCCAGATGCAGGCTTAACTGGCTGTGCTCGATGGTGGTGTTGGTCATGCCGAAATAGTCCGTGCCATCATCGGGCGTGCTGTTGGTCTGCTTGGCGTTGAAGGCGTATTCCACGCCGCCCGTCACGCCCCAGTCCCCCATGCGATGGCGGGCGCCAACGCTCAGGTGATCTTCCGTGGTGGCCGGGAACAAGGCGTTGAGCAGATGGCTGGGCACCGGGCTGGCGCCGTGGTTGAAGCCCGCCAGCAAGGCGGTCTTCTCGTTCAGCTGCCACTGGCAACCTGCGCTGGCGGCCAGACGGTTCTTCCAGTGCATCTGGAAGGCGGGGAGCATGCTGTTGATCATGGGCACATCCGTCTGCAGTGCGGGTTCATCCACCGCATCACGCCAGCTGTAGTGCACCAGATCACTGAGCACGGTCACGCGGGGTGTCAGTTTGAAGGAGAAGCCCGCGCCCACCTCGGCCGGCCAACTGAAATCCTTGAAACGGGCGTCAAAACCGTTGCTGCCATCGGGCATGGGGGCGGCAAAAGTGAGGGTGCCATTGTCGAAGTCCACCGCCGCCTTGGTGCCGAACCAGGCTCCCCAGTTGAGGCGGTCGTCCAGCGCGCGGCTGCTGAAGCCCAGTTTGGCGTTGTAGCCGAAGCTGGTAAGGCCTTCCACATCCATGCCGTTAAACTCCGGCACCATGTCCCCATTCATGTCAATCACCGTGCTGGGGAAGTACTTGAAGTCCAGCATGGCATAGCCCATGCTCAGGGAAAGCCCCACCGCGCTGCGCGGTCCGGCCTTGTAGGCGAAGCCACCCGTGACGCGCATGTAGGCCACATTGGAGTAGATGTCGTCCTGGGTGCCAAACGCGGTGTTCAAATCCTTGAAATCCACGCCCATGCCGCCCTGGGCATAGCCGCACACTCCCACCACCATGCGCTCGCCCACCGGACGAGCATAACCCACATAGGGCAGGGGAAAGACCGCCGCCTCGCCCTCCACCTTGTCATTCATCACGGCGCCTTCCCCGGGCATGCCCATGCCCATTGGAACATGGTCCGTATATGTCAGCGAGGGCATGAGCAGGGTCAACGAGGTGCACAGCATGGGATCCGTGATTTCCGCCAAAAGGGCGGGATTGCCCACCATGGCGGTGGGGTTGGCATTGCCCATGCGTCCGCCGCCCAACAGGGCGCTGTAGGCCCCGTAGCCGATGAGATTCATGCCATTGGTGGCCAAGGCGGTGCCTGCCACCAGAAGTCCACAGAGGCTAAGCGCTTTTTTCATGATCTCTCCTGGAATTGGGCCGTGGGGGGCCACGGTTCAGTTGATGAACGGTCTACAGGTTGAACCGCCCTCAACCTAACAAGGCGAGGATAATCTGACAATCAATTAACAAGAAGGAATCCGACAAGCGCTCACTCGGGCAGGATTCTTCACTTTAATGGCGAAAATTGAACCATTTCCTGTGAAACATCCAACGCCTTCAGCGCAGAAGCAGCATTCGCTGTCGCTCCAGGCCGCGCCCGTCCAGGCGTAATTCCAGCAGATAGAGGCCGGAAGGAGCATCCTCCAGCTGCAAAGCGTGGCGCAGGGGGCCGGCGGCATGCTGGCCCAAATCCACTTCCTCCACCAGGGCGCCGCGCACATCCAGCACGCGCAATTGAGCGTGGCCCGCATTCGGCAAGGTCATGTCCACAACGCATGCACCATTGAAGGGATTGGGCCAATGGCGCAGCAAAGAAGGGTGCTGGGGTGCTGTGGGAGCCTTCACCGGCAACTCCACGGCCGCCTGTTCCTGCAGCCAGCTGGCGCGGCTGCTATCCAGGCCCGCCGTGTAGGAAAGGCCCACAGGGCTCTCGTCGAAAAGGCGTTGATAAAAGGTGCAGGCCCCCAGATAGGAGCCCTCCAGTGCGGGATGGTAATCGTCCCCCGCCCACAGGGGCGCGAAGGGATCCGCCAGCACGGTGCCGCGCCACACTTCCCCCACCGGTGCCACGGCGCAATCCAGGCGCTCGCCAAGACTCTCATAGGCCACCGTCACGCTGTCCTGCATGTGGAAATAGTCGCGGTAGTAGATGCTGCAGCTGTCCATGTAACACTGGATCTCATTCTCACGCGCCCAGCCCCAGGTCATGTAAAGCAGGGTGCGGGCACCGCCGGCGCGGATGAGGCTGTCCAGGCCCATTGCCGCCGGAAACATGAGGTTGTCCCGGCACCAGGGGATCATGGGGATTTGTGACTGCTCCTGCAGCACCACCACATCCCAGGGGCGCTGGGCCAGCTTGGCCAGCGTGGGTGCGTAGCTGCGGTGCTGCATTAGGGTGAAGCCGCCGGGAGCGCTGCGGTCCACGATCATGGGATGCCCGCCGGACTCAGCCAGGGCAGCCACCATGGCGGGAAGGTCGTTCACGTAGGTGTGGCTGTTGCCAATGAAGAGCACGGCCAGACTGTCCTGGCCACAACCCTGTCGTGCGCCCGCCAGAAACAGCACAAGCGCAAGAAACCACGCCCTTGAACGCAACATGGTCAAGCCTCCAGCAGTTCCCGGGCAACCTTCAGCACAGCGTCCGGGCTCATGCCCAATTCGCGCATCACTTGATCGGCGGGAGCGCTAAGGCCGAAGCGCTCGATGGAGAGCACGCGTCCATCCAACCCGGTGAAGCGATGCCAGCTTTCCCCTGCTCCGGCTTCCACCGCCAAACGGCGGCGGCAGGCATCGGGAAGCAGGGGCTCCCGTTCTTCCCGGGACAGCTTGGCGAAACGCTCAATGCAGGGCACAGAGATCACGCGCACTCCACGGCCCTCCTCCGCCAACTGCCGGGCGGCGGCCAGGGCATGCTGCACCTCGCTGCCCGAGGAGAGCAGCACCAGCTCCAGGGCGCGCTCCTCGCGCTGCACCACCCAGGCGCCCTGGACAAGGCCTTCCCGCACCACTTCCTGGCTGCCACCCAAGTCCGGCAGCGACTGGCGGGACAAGGCCAGGGCCGAAGGCCCCCGCCGTCGGGCGGCGGCTTCCAGGCAGGCGGCGGTCTCCCGGGCATCCGCCGGGCGGAAACACTCCAGCCCCGGCATGAGCCGCAGCGAGGCGGTCTGTTCCACCGGCTGATGGGTGGGGCCGTCTTCACCCACGCCCACCGAGTCGTGGGTGAACCACCAGATCACCGGCAACTGGGCCATGGCACTTAGGCGCATGGCCGGGCGCAGATAATCGGAGAAGACCAGGAAAGTCGCGCCCAGGGGACGGAAGAGACCTTCGTAAGCCAGTCCGTTCATGATGGCGCCCATGGCGTGTTCGCGAATGCCGGCGCGCAGATTTCGTCCGCTGAAGGACCCAGGGCCAATGTCCCCGCCTTCCGCGATGTAGTTCAAGTTGCTGCCAAAAAGATCGGCACTGAAGGAGATAAGCAGGGGATCCTGACGCGCCAGCTCCTGCAGGGCCGTCTCTCCGGCCTTGCGCGTGGCTGGCGCACCTTCGGCACAAGGCAGGGCGCCAAGCTTGGCCGGACTCGTGCCGGCGGCCAGATCCTTCAACTCCCGGGCTTGTGGGCCATCCCAGGCCTCCCAAGCCCGCTGCCACACTTCCCTGGCCTGGCGCCAGGCCACTCCGCGCCTGGCGAAAAGTGCACGGGTCTCTTCCGGCACCTGGAAATCCCCATCGGGCAATCCCAGTGCGGACTTGGCTTCCCCGCGAAAGGCGGCGCCCCCTTCGCCGTGACCCTTGGGCGAGCCTTCCACCTGGGCGATGCCCCGGGCGATCAGCGTGCGGGCAATGATCAGAACCGGCCGCGCGGCGTGGCGGCTTTCCTCCAGCGTGGAGGCCAGGGCCTCCACATCGTGGCCGTCCACCTCCCGCACCAGCCATCCACAGGCCGTGTAGCGCGCGGCGGCGTCCATGGACTGGGTGATTGCAGCAGGGGCGTCCAGCGTAATGGCGTTGGCGTCCCACAGCAGGGTCAGGTTGTCCAGCCCCAGGTGGCCGGCCAGCTCCGTGGCCTCCAGCGCAACGCCCTCCTGCAGGCAGCCATCGCCGGCAAGGCAGAACACGCGACCGTCCAGCAGTCCAGCAGGCGCATTCCAGCGCGCGGCAGCCAACTTGCCGGACAGGGCCATGCCCACGGCGTTGGCCACGCCTTGTCCCAATGGACCACTGGTGATTTCCACGCCGGGAGTGTGGCCGAACTCGGGGTGCCCGGGCGTAAGGCTGCCCATGCGGCGGAAGGCACGCAGGTCGTCCATGCCAATGGGGAATCCGGAGAGATGCAACCAGGCATAGAGGAACATGCTGCCATGGCCGGCGGAAAGCACCAGGCGATCCCGGCCAATCCAGCGTGGATCCAGCGGATCCAGCCGCAGCACGCGGCCAAACAGGGCGGCGCCGATTTCCGCCGCGCCCAGGGGAAGCCCCAAATGGCCGGATTTGCATCCACCAATGGCGTCCAGGGCCAAGCCGCGGGCCACATGGGCGGCCCGCTCCAGTTCGCTGCGCGTGGGTGTCATGGTGCTCCAGGCATGTGTGAATTGCTGCCTGAAGGTAAGGAAGGATGGGTGGGCCTATTCCTGGCGGCGTTTCAATCCACGGTGGCCCAGGATCTCCGCCTCCGCCTGGGGGGCGTCCGGCGCGTTGTAAAGGACAAGACGCCGCAAATGGTCCAGGGACTCGGCCCCGCGAACGCCTTCAAACTCCAGACCCACACCGTCCCCGTCCACCCGGGCCACGCGGCCCAGGATCTCCACCTGGATGGCCTGCGGTCCTTCGCCAAGGGTCAGGCGCAGCTCGCATTCCTGGCCCACGGCGGCCGCCTCCAGGCTTTCCACCCGCACACCGCGCAGACTAAGGTCCAGCGTGCTGGCTGTGAACTCCAGTTGACCGCTCCCTTTCACCAGGATCTGGATGCGCAGGGGCACGCGCGTGAATTCCCGCCGCTCGCTCATGGGTTCCGCCGCACTCGATAATAGACCGTCTTGCCGGATTGCACTCGTTCCCATGCATCGTCCACATTGAAGGTGGTTTCCGCGCCGCCAAGGAACAGGATGCCATCCGACTTCAGCACCCCCCGTGCCTTGCGCAGGATCTGCCGCTTGGTCTCCATGTCGAAATAGATGAGCACGTTGCGCAGGAACAGGAAATCCACCGGCGGAATGTTCGGCCAGCTGGTGGCCAGATTCAGCTCGTGGAACTGGATCATGTTGCGGATCTCGTCCTTCACCTGCCAGCCCGCGCCATCCTTGCGGAAGTAGCGCACCAGATGCGTGGCGGGCAGGCCACGATTCACTTCCAACTGGCTGAACAAGCCCTGGCGCGCCCGCTTCAACATCTCCTGTGAAAGATCCCCCGCCAGCAGAGTCACCTTCCAGCCGGAACGCAGCTGGGGAAAGGCGTCGTAGAGCAGCATGGCCAGGGAATAGGGCTCCTGGCCACTGGAGCATGCCGCGCACCAGATGGTGAGGCTTCGCGTGGCCTCGTTGCGCTTGATGGCCGCCGGCAGCAGATCCAGCTTCATGGATTCGAAGGGATGCAGATCGCGGAAGAAACTGGTCTCGTTGGTGGTCATGGCGTCCACCACCGCGGCGTGCAAGGGACTGAAGCGCGTGTTGCGCAGGTGGCGGGAAAGCTCGTCCACCGAGGCGTAGCCCTCCACGCGGGCCAGGCTCATGAGACGCATCTCCACCAGGTATTCCTTGCTCTCATCCAGCACAATGGCGGAGTGATCGCGAACCAGCTGGCGCAGATAATCGAATTCAATCTTCTCAAGGGGCATCAGTTGGTCCTCCCCACGCTGGCGCGCCCGGGACGCAGGGCCTGCTGCACGCGGGCCGCCATGGCGTCCAAGGGCAGCACGGCATCCGCCAGTCCGGCCATGGCCACGGCACCGGGCATGCCCCACACCACGCTGCTGTCCTCATCCTGGGCCAGCACCAGGCCACCCGCCTCGCGGATGGCGCGTGCGCCCTTCATGCCGTCCTGGCCCATGCCGGTGAGCACCACGGACACCAAATTCCCTCCACAGGCCTTCACCGCCGAGTCGAACAGGATGTCCACGGCCGGTCGGCAGGAGTTCACCGGCGGCCCCTGATGCTCGCGCAGGATGAGGCGCATGCCCTGACGGGCCACTTCCAGGTGCCAATCCCCACGGGCAATCCAGGCTTCCCCGGGAAGGAGGGGGGCGCCGGCCTCGGCCTCGCGCACCTTCAGGGGGCAGGAGGCGTCCAACCTTTCAGCCAGCATGCGCGTGAACAAGGGTGGCATGTGCTGCACGATGAGCACGGGCACGGACAGATTCGCCGGCAGATTGGGCATCAGGCGGGCCAGGGCGTTGGGTCCGCCCGTGGACACGCCGATCACCAGCAACTCGGCCGGGCGGGTCAGGAAGCGGCCGCTTTCGGGCCAGTCCTTGATCTCCGTCGGGCGGTACACGGGAAGTGGGGTTCGCGCGGCCTGGGAAGCCGTGGACAGCGCGCTCGCAGGACTCATGGATGAGGGCCTCGTCTCACGGGTTGCGGTCTTGGTCAACGGGGCGGCGGCAGGCGCCACCGGCGCCGAGGGCGGCGCGCCCATGGGCTTGCGCACGCGGGCCAGCGCTTTCACGCGGGGCACCAGATCCAGTCGCAGGCGCTCCATGCTTTCCTGCAGGCTGGATGCCCCTTCGGGCTTGGTCAGGTAATCACTGGCGCCTGCGCTGAGGGCCTCGATGGTGGTGGCGGCGCCGCGGCTGGTCAATGTGGAGAACATGATCACCGGCAGGCGCGGCCAATGACGGCGCAGCTCCTTCAAGGTGGCCAGCCCGTCCAATTCGGGCATTTCCACATCCAGCGTCACCAGGTCGGGCTCCAGCTCCCGGATCATCTCCAGGGCCAGTCTTCCATTCCCCGCCTGGCCGGCCACCATCAGACCCGGCGCGTCCTCCACGATGCGGGCAAGCACCCTGCGCACCACGGCGGAATCATCCACAATGAGGACGCGGATATCACTCATCAGGACAGCTCGAATCCAAGCATGGCCATCTTCTCCAGGAGGGCCTCCTTGGTGAATGGCTTCATGATGTATTCGTCCGCCCCGGCCTCCAGGGCCTCCACCACGCTTTCCAGCAGGTTCACGGAAGTCACCATGAGCAGGCGGGGTCCGCTCGATCCGTAGTCCGAGCGCACGGCGCGCACGAACTCGATGCCGTCCATGATGGGCATCTGCCAGTCCACCAGGGCGAGATCGAAGGGGCCTTCCGTCTCCAGCACCTGCAGAGCCTCACGGCCATCCTGGGCCTGGTCGTGCTCCACGCCCAGATCGTCCAGGATGCGTCCCAACAGCATGCGCATGGAGGATGAATCGTCAATGATGAGCACTTTCATGTCAGGCGTCCCGCAGGGTGGCGTCCACCGCCTGGAAGCGGATGGCGCGCGCCACGTCCAGCACCAGGAGCAGGCGGTCCTGCAACTTGTGCGTGCCGGTGATCAGCTCACGGGTGCGGGAGTCCAGGGTGTCTGGCGGAGCCTCCCAGGTGCTCTCGTCCACGCTCACCACATCACCCACTTCATCCACCAGCAGACTGTGGATGGCATCCGCGTTGCGCACCACCACATTCATGGGCGTGCGGCCGGCGGGTCGATCGGGCATCTCCAGCCTGCGGCGCAGGTCAATGGCGGTGACGATCTGGCCACGCAGGTTGATCAAGCCGCTTACCACGCGGGGTGCCAGGGGCACTTCCGTCATGGCCTGGAAACGGATCACCTCCTGGACCAGGGTCACATCAACGCCAAAGAAGAGGCCGTTGAGGAAGAAGGTGCAGACCTGTTTTGTCTCGGCCATGGTTACTCCAGCTTCATTGTGACTTCAAGCACGAAGCGGTGTTTGCCTATCTCGAAGGGGATCACCATCACCGGGATGTCTCCCTTGTGGCCAATGGTGTGCCCCGGTCCCACCACCACGGTGGGAATGGAGATGTTGAACGTGATGTTCTGCGCGCTCAGTTCGGTCTTGGCGCCGCCAGCGACAATGTTCGCCAGCTCGCCCACCACATCCTGCACATCGTTGGTGATGCGGTAGACCTTTTCACCCATCATCAGGCTGTAGAATTTCAGGGCCACCGGCGTGGGCAGGCTTAAGGCCACGCTGCCCGTCACATTGGGTCCGGCGAATCCGATGATGGCCGAAATGTCGCCCTGGGTCTGCCCTTCCTTCTTCAGATAGGGCGTGCCACGCTCAGGGGTGATGTTGAGCATGGTCTCCAGCGAATTCACCAGGGCTGACACAAAGGGATTGATGAAATTGGCATCCATGTAAGGGACTCCGCGCTAACGAATGATGGCCTTGACCTTCTCGCCCAGCGTCTCTTTGGTGAAGGGCTTCACGATGTAATCGTTCACCCCCGCCGCCAGCGCTTCCATCACCTCGTCCCGGGCACCTTCCGAAGTGATCATGATGATGGGCAGTTGTGCGGTGGCGGCGCTTGAGCGCACTGTCTTCACCAGCGTCAGGCCGTCCATGTTGGGCATGTTCCAGTCCGTCAGGAGCAGGTTCACGCCGTCCAGGGTCTGCAGGGCCTGCTGGCCATCCCCCGCCTCCACAATGTCCTCGTAGCCCACAGCTCGCAAGCTGTTGCTGATGATGCGCCGCATGGTGGTCGAGTCGTCCACTACCAGGATACGCATGCTTTTTCCTCCAACTGTCGGCTTGTGCCGATGCTCATCCAACCTTGAGCGCCAGGCGCTCAAGATCCAGCAACTCGGTGATGCGGTCGTGCACCACCACCACTCCGGTCACGCCCTCGCGAGTGGCCTCGCGACGCACCTGGATGTTCTCGTTGGCAATGTCTTCTATGCCGTCCACCACCAGGCCATAGCTTCCGCCCTCATGGCTGTAGACCACAATCTGCAGGGTCTGCGGACGCTGACCGTCGCCGCCACGACGCTCCCCGCGCCGCTCGGGCAAATGGTCGGAGGGCCGCACCAGGGGCAGGATGCGCCCACGGTACTGCACCACCTCCTGGCTGCCCGTGCGTTCCACGGACTCGGCGGGCAGCTCCTCCAGACGATCCACCCGATCCAGCGGCACGGCCATGTGGCTGTCGCCCACGCGGAAGAGCAGGAGGGTCTGACGATCCTCGCCGTTGTCCTCCACGGCGTGGGACATCTCCGCCAGGGCCTCGTGCCGGCTCTCGCTGATCACATGGCTTTGCTGGGCAAGACCCATCACATCCAGGATGAGGGCCACCGCGCCATCGCCCATGATGGTGGCGCCGGCGAAGAGACGGATGTTCTTCAAGGCCGCCCACAGCGGCTTCACCACGATCTCCTCAGTGTCGGTGATCTCGTCCACCACCATGCCGAAGGGACGGCCGTCGGCCTGCAGCACCACGATGTTGATGCTTCCCGTCTCCGGAGCGGGCGCCAGGCCCAGCTGCGCACGCAGGTAGACCAGGGGCAGCAGACGGCCGCGCAGGCGGTACACCGGCGCGCCGTGGATCATTTCAATGCCCTTGCGCGCATGGTCGCCTTCCAGCCTGACAAGCTCAAGCAGGCTCACCTGGGGAACGGCGAAACGCTGGCCTTCCGCCTTCACAATCAAGGCGGGAATGATGGCCAGGGTCAGGGGGATCTTGATCTTCAGCACCGAGCCCAATCCACGCTCGCTTTGCATGTCCACCGTGCCGCCGATGCGCGTGATGTTCGTGCGCACCACATCCATGCCCACGCCGCGCCCGGAGACATTGGTCACCTGCTTCGCCGTGGAGAAGCCTGGCGTGAAGATGAGATTGATCAGCTCGCGGTCGCCCATCTGATCGGCCACTTCGGAGCTTACCAGGTGGCGCTCCACGGCCTTGCGGCGGATGGCCTCCGCGTCCAGGCCCGCGCCATCGTCGCGGATCTCGATGTTCACCTGGCCACCTTCGTGGAAGGCGCGCATTTGGATGAAGCCCTCGGCCGACTTTCCCGCTGCCGCCCGTACTTCAGGCGACTCCACTCCATGGTCGATGGAATTGCGCACGATGTGGGTCAAAGGATCCTTGATGGCTTCAAGGATGGTCTTGTCCAGTTCCGTGTCCTTGCCTTCCATCTCCAGACGCACCTGCTTGCCGCAGGCGTGGGCCAGGTCCCGCACGATGCGCGGGAACTTGCTCCACACATTTCCAATGGGCTGCATGCGCGTCTTCATCACGCCTTCCTGCAGCTCGGTGGTGATCAGGTTCAGGCGCTGGAGAATGCTGTTGAAGCTGGCATCGTCGAAGCGGCTGGCGAACTGCAGCAACTGGTTGCGCACCAGCACCAGCTCGCCGGCCAGATTCATCAGGCGATCCAGGTTGGCCACCTCCACGCGCAGCGTGCTGTCTGCCACGCTGCCTTCCCGGGCGCGATTCTCCTGCTGCTGGGCCAGGGCGTCCTTCACCGCCACCGGCTCCACCGCGCCCTTCTCCACCAGGATCTCGCCAATGTGGCGCGGATCGCCGGCGGCCTGCTGCTCCAGGGCTTCGCTCAGGTGCTCCTCCCTGGCGGCCCCGGATTCCACCAGGATCTTGCCCATGGAGGGAATCTCCACCGGCGGGGGCGGAGGAGGCAGTTCCACAACCACCAAGGGCTGGATGGAGGGCAGGTGCTCTTCCACTTCCCCGGTGGGGAAAGGCTCCGGCGCGGGTGCGGCCACTGGGCCGGCCTCCGTGTGGGCCGCCAGACGGGACACCAGATCCGCATGATCCGCCGGCCCCTCGGTTTCCGCGCTTTCAATGTGGCGCAGCATGCCGCGCACGGCGTCCACCAGGGAAAGCAGATCCGTGGTGATGGCTGGGCTCAGCGATTTCTTGCCGTCACGCAATTGGCTTAGCAGGTTTTCGCCGGTATGGGTCAGCTTTTCCAGCTTGCCCAATCCGAAAAATCCGCTGGTGCCCTTGATGGTGTGGATGGTGCGGAAGATGCTGGCCAGCACCTCCTTGTTGCCTGGATCTTCTTCCAGCAACACAAACTGTTGATCCAGGCGATCCAGGTTCTCGTAGCTCTCCACCAGGAATTCGCGCAGGATGTCTTCCATTCCAGAAAAAGCGCTCATGTGTCCTCCAGAAGCTGCTTGTTCATGATCGGTCGCCTTCTGACGCATCTTGAGCCACAGGTCAGCTTTCTTGTGAAAGGGGCAACATGAAACCTGGACTTATGGGGAAGTCCAAGGACGGCTCGCGCCACTAATGGCAGGCGCGGACTTCCACATTCAGGATCAAGGAGAAAACCATGCGAAGCCTGTCACCACGAATTCTGGCTTTGTCGCTCTGTCTGGGCGCCTTGGCCTGCCACTCCGGCGAAGGAGGCAGAAGCCGCTTCCTGCTGTGGGGAAGCGAAGACAACCTGCTGGAGGGCAATGGGATCCTTTCCAGCAAAGAACTTGCCATTGACCCCTTCCATTCCATCGAACTGGGCTCTGCCTTCAAGGTCAACGTCCATTCAGCCCCCACTTGCCGTGCCGTCCTGGCGGGGGATTCCAATCTGCTGGATCATGTGAAGGCGGAAGTGAGCAATGGCGTTCTTTTTCTTGAGCTTCCAAGCGGCACATCCATCCAGCAGAAGCAGGACCTGAGTCTGGAACTATGGATGCCGAAGCTGAACAACGCGACTTTAAGTGGAGCCGTGGAACTGAATCTGCTTGATTTTCAGCAGGATCAGCTGACGCTATCCTCCAGTGGCGCCAGTGAGATCCTGCTGGAGGGGCAGTTGGATCACATGGATGCCGAGCTCTCTGGAGCCTCCAGCTTTGTGGTGAAGGGCAAGGTGGCGGAACTGGTGGTGGACGCGTCGGGGGCCTCGGAAGTCCATGGGCGGGAGTGCCAGGCGGACAAGGTGAAAGCGGAGCTGTCCGGCGCCTCGGACATGGAGATCACCGTCCTGCGTGAGCTTGCGGCCCAGTGCAGTGGGGCCAGTGATTTGAATTATTGGGGCACGCCCCAGGTGCTGCAAGCCGATGCCACGGGATCATCGGACATCACAGGACATTGAATTTCCCAGCCAAGCAACGAAAAGAGCCCGCAAGCGGGCTCTTTCAATAGGCTATAAATCAAGCTTAGTCCGTGAGGACACGCACCAGCTTGCGGCCCGCGCGGTCGTAGAAGTTCACCACGCCATCACTGGTGGCATAAAGGGTGTCATCGCTGCCGATGCCCACATTCTTGCCGGGATGGAAATGGGTGCCACGCTGACGCACGATGATGTTGCCATTCAGCACCTTCTCGCCGCCATACTTCTTCACGCCCAGATACTGGGGATTGGAGTCGCGCCCGTTGCGGGTTGAACTCTGACCTTTTTTATGAGCCATTCTGAAATCTCCTGTATCTGCGCGGCTTAGGCCTGAATGCCGTTGACCGTGATGAGCGTGTAGTTCTGGCGATGACCGTGGATACGGCGATAGCCCTTGCGACGCTTCATCTTGAAATTGATGACCTTGGCGCTCTTCCCGTGCTCAAGCACGGTGGCGTCGATGCTGACATTGTCCAGGGCCGGAGCGCCGAAGCGGCTTTTGTCCCCGTCAATTACCGCCAGCACACGGTCCACAGCCACTTTGTCGCCCGCAACGGCGTCAAGCAGGGGCACTTTCACCCTGGCGCCCGCGCTAAGCTGAATCTGACGCCCGGCGATCTCCGCGATGGCAAACATGTTCGTCCTCCGATCCTTTGCAAGGCGGACAACATAGTGCCTCCGCCGGCGAGAGTCAAGAATCCTCGTCCATATCCACATCCACATCCCGATGGAGGCGCAGACCGGGGGATTCCTGTTCACCCAGGGCATCCTCCGCTTCCTCCCAGGCCAGGGGATCGTAGGCCTCCTCTTCCGGGCGTGCGCCCGTCATGCGCTGGGCACCCACACCCCGGGCGAAGTCCTGAGTCAACTCCCGCCCCTGGCGCGGCGAGACACAGCGGAACTCCGTTTCGTCCAGGCGCTCGTCCGCCCGTACGCGGATGAGCATGAAGTGCCGCCACATGAGACGCCACACCATGTTGCGCGCGCCCATGGTGAGGTGGTCATGGATGCTGGGCGCAACGCTGATGAGCAGGCGGCGCTCCCGCGTGGCCGCCTTGAAGCGGCGGATCCAGCGGTCCAGCTCGGTGAGCACGGTCTCGCGACTGGGCACCAGACCAGTGCCGCCGCATCGCCTGCAGGGCTGGTGCAGCGTGTGGATCAGGGCCGGACGCACGCGTTCACGCGTCATCTCCATCAGGCCGAAACGCGAGATGGGCGCCACATCCGTCTGGGCGCGATCCTGCTTGAGAATCTGGCGCATCTCCTGCATCAGGCGCAGGCGATGCTCCTCCTTCAGCATGTCGATGAAATCGATGACGATGAGGCCGCCCAGATCCCGCAGGCGCAACTGGCGGCCAATCTCCCGCGCTGCCTCCAGGTTCACGCGCAAGGCGTGGTCTTCCATGGTCTTCTTGCGGCCGAAGCGCCCGGAGTTCACATCAATGACATTCATCGCCTCGGTGGATTCGATGATGAGGTAACCGCCCCCCTTCACCCACACCTTGCGCTCGATGCTGTGCTCAATTTCCTCCTCCACGCCCATGGCGTCGAAGAGCGGCTCACGTCCGCCGTAGAGCTTCACGCTGTCCTTCAGATCGGGAAGGACCTCCGCCATGTAGGCGCGCAGTTCCTTCCACAGGCCGCGATGGTCGCACACCACCTCATCCAGATCGGAGGTGAAGAGGTCGCGCATCACATGGGAGACCATGCCGGGCTCCCGATGAATGATCTCCCCCTGAACGGCCCGTTCCATGCGCCCGCGCACGCCCCTCCAGCGCTCCATCAGCTCGTCCAGGTCCGCCTGGATCTGCTGGGCGCTGTGGCCCTCCGCCACGGTGCGCACAATCAGCCCGTAGCCGTCGGGCAGCATGTCCTTCACCAAACCCTTCAAGCGGCGACGCTCGGTGGTGGACTTGATGCGCCGGCTGACGCCGGTCATGCTGTCGCCGGGAAGAAGCACCAGATAGCGCCCCGCCAGGCTGAGTTGCATGGTCAGGCGCGCGCCCTTGGTGCCAATGGGTTCCTTCACCACCTGCACGGGGAAGAGCTGATCCACCGCCAGCAGGCTGCGGGCGTCGCCGCCACGGCCGTTTTTCTGGCCGCGCCACTGGTCGGGGGGAACGCAATCACTCCAGGGAAGAAAACCGTCGGAGTCCTGGCCAATGGCCACGAAAGCCGCCTGCATGCCCGGCGCAAGCTTCACCACCCTGCCCATGATGATGTGGCCAAGCAGGCGGTCGCGCTCCGCGCGCTCCACATAGAAATCGGAGAGGCGCCCGTCCTCCAGGATGGCCACGCGGCTTTCCGCCGGGGAGCTGTTGATGACGATCTGCCTCTTCATGGGAGCGTGGTCAAATCCCCGGGTTGAAGTACATGGTTCCCGTCACGGGGCGGGACAGACGCTCCACCAGGGACTGGCGGTGCACCGGATTGTTCACGAAGTCGATCTCGTTGGCATTCACAATAAGCAGGGGCGTGGCGTGGTAGCTGAGGAAGAAAGCGTTGTAGGCGTCGTTCAGCTGGCGGATGTAGTCCATGCTCATTTCGCGCTCGTAGGAGCGGTTGCGGATCTGGATGTTGCGCATCAGGCGGTCCACATTGGACTGCAGGTAGACCACCAGATCCGGGCGGTGGATGTCCCGCTCCATGAACTCGATGATCTTCTCGTAGAGCACCAGTTCGCGCTCGTCCAGGTTCAGGTAGGCAAAGATCTTGTCCTTGTCGAAGAGGTAGTCGCTCACCGTCACTTCGGCGAAGAGGCTCATTTGGCGATGCTTGAGCAGCTGGTTGTAGCGTGCGAACAGAAAGTTGAGCTGCACCTGGAAGGCGAAGTGCCTGGGCTCCCGGTAGAAGTCCTCCAGGAAAGGATTCTTGTGGGGCTCCTCCATCACCAGCTGGGCGCCCCACTCCTGGGCCAGGATGGTGCAAAGGCTGGTCTTCCCCACGCCGATTACGCCTTCGATGGCCACCGACTTCAGCTGCTCCGGAACCATCCCGCCTCCTCGACTCGCCACACCATTCGCGCTTCCTCCACGGAAAGCCGCTCCCACGCCGCTTCCACCTGGCGCCCCAGGGATGGGGGCATTCCGTCCAGCAGGTCCATCAGCGGAGCCAGCACGAAGGGGCGGCTCCACAGACCGGGATGGGGCACATCCAGGGCGGGATCTAAGTCGTGGGCAAGCAGCGGGCCATCCTCCCATGCCAAGAGCAGGTCCAGATCAAGCTCGCGCTCCCGCCACCGTTCCCGCGCCACCCGGCCCAGACCCACCTCCAGGGCCTTTACATGCTGCAGCAAGTGCCGCAGTCCCAGCGCCGAGGCCACACAGGCGGCGGCATTGAGAAAATCCGGCTGGTCCGCCGGCCCCATGGGATGGGATGCGTGGAGCGCGGAAAGCCCGCACAACCGCAAAGGCCCCTCGTCCAGGGCGCCGCAGGCCCGCGCCAGCGTCTGGCGCATTGGACCACAATTGGCGCCAAGACCAATCCACGCAATCACAAGGACGCCGCGTCCTGCCCTGCTTCAGGGGGCGCGACGCTGCGCCAGCGGGGATGCACGCGCATGATCTCCACCTCCACATGCCCGAAAAAATTGGGGATGGGGGGACTGCTTTTGCGCACGCAAAGCCGCAAGGCGTCCACGCTGGGGAAATCCTGGAAGACCTCCTCCGCCAGACCCTCCACCAGCCTTTCCAGCAAATGGAAACGGTGCGTGGTCACCCAACGCGTCACGCTGGCATGGAGGCTTTGGTAGTTCAGGGCATCGTCCAGATCATCGCTGCGTCCGGCGACGCTGCAATCCAGATAGGCCTGCACGGACAACTCGAAGCGCTGCCCCAGCGTGGATTCCTCGCTGCGGTGGCCGTGGTAGGCGTAGAATTGGATGCCCTGGATCCCCACCCGGTCCGAGTTGCGCCGGATGCGGTGGAATTGGTCGCGCTGCATGCCTGAAGTTAGGAAGCGGGGCCCGACCAGACACGGTGCCCAACGCCCATTGCCTGCTCAGGAGCGGAAAATCACCTCTTCCTTGCTGAACATGCGCACAGCCGTCCACAAGGCCAGGGCCGCGTAGCCCATGTTCACCACAAAGACCAGTGCCATCAGTCCCGGCTGGCCGAAATCCTGGCGCAGCACATCGCGCATGAGCAGGGTCACATTGAAGACCGGCGCGAAGGCCAGGGCGCCTGTCAGCTTCAGGCCGGGCACCATGCTGGCCATGCTGGGAAAGATCACCAGCATCATCAGTGGGCCCATGTAGCTCTGGGCCTCTTTCATGCTGCGGGCGCGGATGCACAAGGCCAGCATCAGGGCCGAGAAAAGCAGGGCCACCGGCAGCAGCAGGATCAGCCCAAGTCCCAGGGCCGCAGGATCAATGGTGAAGGGCAGGCCGCCCTCGATCATGTGCTCGCCCGCGAAATGCAGGTAGGCGAACTGGCCGCCCAGGGTGAAGAGCGCGCTGCCCATGGCCATGATGGCCGTGGCGGCATACTTCCCCAGCACGATGTCCAGCCGCGAGACCGGGTTCACCAGCAGGGTCTCGATGGTGTTGCGCTCCTTTTCTCCTGCCGTAAGGTCCATGGCCGGATACATGGCACCCTGGATGCACAGGATGAGAATGATGTAGGGCAGGAAGCGCGCAGCCATCTCCGCCGCCTTGCGCTCGGGGGGCGCCATTTCCACATGCTCCACATCCCATGGCCTGGTCAGGTCCGGACGGAGTCCGTGCTCCTTCAGCCAGGCCTGCAGGCTTTCCTCCCGCAGGGACATTAGCTGGGCACTCAATTCTCTTCCCGCCATCTGCGCCGCGTCATCGGTGGAATCATAGAAGAGCCGCACCGTGGGCGCCTGCACCGTGTCCACCGGGCTGTCCAGCCGGTCCAGTGCGCGGTCCAGGCCCGGCCCGAATTGCATGACCAGACGCACACCTTTGCGCGTCAGCAGACTGTCCACCGGAAGCTGCGCCAAGGAGTCGCGCTGAAAGGTGAAGCGGCCTTCCATGGCCTCCAGGGAGGCCAGCAGCGCGGGGTCGTTTCCGCCATCACGCACAATGACTGTGGCCTTCTCTTCGTGGAGCTTCTCCAGAGAACTGCTGGTGAGCCAGCCGATGGCCGTGATGATGAGGGGCAGGGCCAACACCGGGATGATGATCATGGAGAAAATGGTGCGCCGGTCGCGCAGCAGGTCGCGCATCTCCTTGGAGGCCACAAGCCAAATGACTCCCGCCTTCATGCGTCCCCTCCTTTGTGATCGATCCCGCCGGTGCGCGTCAGGGAGCGCAGCATGGCCTCGTGTCGGCCCGACAAGCGGTTCAAGGTGTCCAACAGGATCTTCGGCCTCTTCTGGCGTGTGAAGTCCGCCGGGTCACGCAGGAAAAGTCCGGCCACCGCGGCGGCGTCGAAGTGCTCCCGGGGGCGGGCGGGCAGCACCAGGGTCCGTTCACCCTCACGGGCCCTGCGCAGGAATCCCCCTTCAAGCATGGTCTCTATGACGCTGTTGATCTCGGCCTCCGGCAGCCAGAGCAGGCGCCCCAGCTGTTCGACGGTGAGTTCCTTGCCCTCTTCAAAAAAGTCCAGCACCACTTCGCGCAAGGTCAGGGCGATGATGTACTCGGGCAAAGGACCCGCCCGCCGGCTTTCCCGCCGCAGCAGCAAGGCCGTGCGGTTCTGGGTGATGAAGGAGATCTCCGCCCCGGTGAGCACGATGATCCAGGTAAGGAAGACCCAGATCATGAAAAGGGGCAAGGCGGCCAGGCTGCCATAGATGAGATTGTAGCTGCCAGCCTGCACCGTGTAAAAGGCGAAGCCCACCTTGGCCAGCTCCCATGTGCCGGCGGCGAAAGCCGCGCCCACGGCGGCGGCACCCGGCCGGACGCGCGTGTTGGGCACCGCCCAGTAGAGGAACAGGAAGGCGCCGAACTGCACGGCCACGGGCAGCAGATGGCCCCGGGCCTGATTCACCCAGGCGGGAAGCACGCTGAACAGCCGCACCACGGTGGCCTCGCCGGACAGGAACATGGAGAGGCCGGCCAGGACGGGGAGCAGGGTCATGAAGAGCCAGTAGGAGCCCAGGCGCTGGCGGATGCTGCGGCTGCGCCGCACGCGCCAGATGTTGTTCAGGTCTGTCTCAATGGTGGAGATGAGCGAATACACGCCCAGCCCCAGGGAAACCACGCCGAAGAGTCCCAGCGTGGACAGATCCAGCTCCGCCATGCGGGTGAGCAGGAACTGGGTGACCAATTGCGAGCCATCAGGGCTGAAGTACTCGGCAAGCAGGGGCTGCAGCTTGTCCATCAGCCAGGGAAAACCGCCCACCTGCTTGAACACCACCACCACCAATCCCAGCAGCGGAATCATGGAGAGGAGGCTGGTGTAGGTCAGGGCGGCGGCGCGGGCCACGGCGCCACGGCGGAAGAACTCCGCCAGGGTCTCCAGAACCAGGAGGGCCAGATCGCGGAACACGAAGACCGGGTTCTGCTCAAGCCAGGCCATCTTTTCGCGGAAGGTCCGTGGAGGCCCAGCCTCCCGGCGAGGTTCAGTCTTGCGGCCCATGGCCCGTCACCTTCAAAAAAATGCCGTTGAGGTTGCGCGATCCGTGGCGCTCCTCCAGCTCGTCCAGTGTGCCTGATTCCACGATGCGTCCTTTGTGGATGAAGGCCAGATCGTGGCACAGGGTCTCCGCCTCCGACATGATGTGGGTGCTGAAGAGCACGGTGCGCCCCTCCTGGGCACAGCGATGGATGAAGGCCACCACCCCCGCCGAGGCGATGACATCCAGGCCGCTGGTGGGCTCGTCCAGCACAATGACCTCCGGCTCGTGCAGGGCGGCGCGGGCAATGCTGCACTTCTGCTTCTGCCCGGTGCTCAGGGTGCCCACCCGCTGTGCCAGGAAGGGCTCCATCTCCAACAACTCCGCCAATTCCCGCGTGCGGCGCTTGATGCGTTGCGGATCCATGCCCTGCAGGCGGCCGAAATAGTCCAGGGTCTCCGCCGCGCTCAGGCGGTCGTAAAGGCCGGTGGCTCCCGTCAGAAAACCCAGCTTGGAACGCACCGCGTGGGGCTCCGCCACCACATCGTGCCCGGCCACCTGGATGCGGCCCTCGTCCGGCTGGATGAGCGTGGCCACGGCGCGCAGAGTGGTGGTCTTGCCGGCGCCGTTGGGCCCCAGCAGGCCGAAGACGCGTCCGGGACGAGCTTCCATGGAAATGCCATCCACGGCGGGCACGCGCTTGGCGCCCTTGCCGAAATGTTTGCGGAAGCCTTCAATGTGGATCATGCGCCCCCCCGGGCTGTTGCGCACATGGCGGATGGAATGGTCCCCGAAGCGTGGCTCAGGGAAAGAGCTTACGAGCCCACTGCGGATCGAAGAACTCGCCACTCTTGGTCGAATGGACCAGTTCGAAAGTACCGAAGCCCTGCACATCGATGAAGATGAACTCCACCCCGCCATCCACGCGGTTGTAGAGCCATAGCTCGAAGTCCCGATGCTCCCGCCCGGTGGAGGCGTTGCCACCCAGCTGGAAGTCGTAGCGGGCGTTGAGCTGGCCGAAGTCCGTCTCAATGGCGTCCGGCGGACCGAAGCGCACGAATATGCGCGCCCGGTCTCCAAGACTTTCTCCCGGTCCGGCCTGTGGCCAGCGGCGGCGTGCCTCCTCCACTCGCGCAAGGAGTGCCGTTTGGCCCTCGTTCACAAGGGTGGCGGGGTCCGGATCGCGCTGGCGCCAGAATTCCTTCAGGAAGGCGCGACGGCCCTCCAGGTCCAGGCGCTCCCAGGCTTCCATTTCATGATGGCCAGCCAACACCTGGGCCGCCTCCCATTGGCGAGCCAACTCCTCCGGGCCTGCCTCATCCAGCGCCAGCGTGGCTTCATCCACCATCTGGGCCGGAGCCACGCCTGGATTGTGAATCCAGAAGGCCCGGACGGCGCTGGCGACCTGGCCATCCGGGCGTGACAGCTTGACTTCCAGGCTGTAAGAGCCACTGGGCAGATGGCCCACCGCTTGCTTGAGCGCCACCAGGCTCACTGGGCCCTGCAGGTTGGAGAAGGTGGACAAGGAGCGTGGCAGAGCGCTCTCCAGACGCCGCCCTCGCTCGTTCAACAGGGCCGCGGAAAGCTCGAGGGAGTCCAGCGGAGCCTCCACGCGCAACTCCGCCACCGCATGCAGCGTGTCCAGACCGGAACCATAAATGGCGTCGCCGTATGGAAGAAAGCGCCAGCGGTCAGTCCCGGTGCCGTGAAGAAAGGGGCCGTCGGTTGCGACCGTCGGGGCAGCCACGCCCAGGAAGATGCCGCCAAGCTCCCCCTGACCTGGAGGAGACAGGCGCAGCGACTTCTCCGTGGACTGGCCGCTGATCAGATCCGTGACCCGCAGGCGCAACCGACCGCCCTGGCCATCCAGCGGGAGGAGCACCTGATCCGGCAGTTTCTCACCGGGTGCGGGGGGCGGATCCAGGGGTCGTCGGTCCATGCGGGTCCAACTGGTGTCCGCCACCACGGCGCCATTGCGCTCCAGCCAGGCCCGTGCCTGCCAACCCGCCTCGGCGCCACCCTCCACGGCCTGCCAAGCCAGGCTGCCGCGTTGCACCATCACATCCACTTCCAGGACCGGCGCCCCGCTCTCGTGGCGCCACACGGCATCCACCGTGCAAACGGGCTGCCCATGGCCAAGCACCGGAACTAGGGCCAGCAGCCAGAGACACAAGGCCAGCGGACGCTCAGGCCGATTCATGGAATTGCACGCTGACAATGGTGCTCACGCCTTCCTCCGCCATGGTCACTCCGTAGAGCTGGTCGGCATAACCCATGGTTTTCTTGTTGTGCGTGATGATGATGAACTGAGTCATGCCGCTGAACTCCTGGATGAGAGTGTTGAAACGGGCGATGTTGCCATCGTCCAGCGGCGCGTCCACTTCGTCCAGGATGCAGAAGGGACTGGGCTTCACCATGTAGATGGCGAAGAGCAGGGCGATGGCGGTAAGTGTCTTTTCACCGCCGCTCATGAGCATGAGGTTTTGGATGCGCTTGCCGCTGGGCGTTGCGCTGATGAGGATCTCCGCCTCCAGGGGATCCTCGCCGGACAGGGCCAGATCCGCCCGGCCGTCGCTGAAGAGCTTCAGGAAGAGGTAGATGAAGTTCTCGCGGATGCGCGTGAAGGTCTCCTCGAAGAGCTCGCGCGCCACGCGGTTGATGCGCTCAATGGTCTCCTTCAGCATGGCCTCGGCCTCCAGCAGATCATTCAGCTGGGTGCGCAGGAAGCCAGCGCGCTGGCTCTCCGCCTCGTACTCCTCAATGGCCAGCAGGTTCACCGGTCCCAGTTTGCGCAGGGCCTCGCGCAGCTCGGCAATGCGCTGTCTGGCGTCCTCACGGCGCGCCCTGGCATCCTCCCCACTTTCCTCCTCCGGCGCCTCCCAGTGGGCGGCGGGATCAAGGGCCAGTTCGTACTCAGCCTGGATGCGTTCGAGCAATGCCGCCACCTTGCCGTCCAGTCCACTGGCCTCCAGTTCGGCCTGGTGCAGGCGATCCTTGTGGCTGTCCCGCTCCTGGCGCAGGGTATGCTCGGTGTCCAGCAACTGCCGCTGACGCCCACGCAATGCGCTTTGGGTCTCGCGACGCTTGTCCTGGCGGGCCTCCTCCTCCTCCCGCGCCAAAGCGGCTGCCACCTGCTGGCCCTCCAGCTCCAGACGGCGCGCACTCAAGCCAAGCCGCCGCTCCTCGCCTTCCGCCAGATCCGCCGCGGCGCGCTGCAAGCGCTCGCGGCCTTCCAACTGGAATCGGCGCACCTGCTCCAGTTCGCGCTGCTGGGAGTCCAGATGCAGGCGCCCCCCCGTGGCGGCTACTTGGGCGACACCCCGCGCCTCCACCAGCTGACGGGTCTCGGCGGACTGCTCCTCCAGCCTGGCGGCCAGTCGGGAATTGTCGCCCTCGGCATCATCCCGTTCCAGCTGCAGTTCCTCCAATTGGCGGCGCAGTGCACGATCCTTCGTCTCCACTTCGCGCACCCGCTCGGCCAGCTCCTTCAGGTTGCGACGGAAGCCGTCGGCGTCGCGCGTGGCCCTTTCCTCTTCCATGTCCAGCCGCTCGCGCAAGCGTTCCAGCGCGCGCAAGGCCTCCAAGGCCTGGCGCTGGGCAAGCTCAGCCGCCTCGGACTCCGCCCGGGCCGTGAGCAGGGCATCGTCGCAGGAGTGCACGGCCTCCTCGAGCTCCCGCAGGCGAAGCGCCAGCCCGTCCTCCTCCACCTGAAGGCCTTCGGCCTGGAGACGCAATCCCAAGTGCCCACTGCCCGCACCGCGTCCGTGGCGGCTGGTGAAGGGCGGACGCCAGGTTTCGCCATCGGCGGCCACGAAGACATCGCCTTCTGGCGCAACCTGCCAGGGCTGATGAGAGGCATCCACCACAAGCCAGCAGCGATGCAGCAGGCGCTCCAACAGTGGTCGCACCCGTGGGTCGCAGGTCAGTTCGTCCAAGAGGGGGCGGCATCCCGCGGGGACGGCACCAGCGGCCTGAGCGGCGGGAACGCGATCCAGGCGCACCAGGGTGCAAGCCCCCTTGCCGCTTTGACGCAGCAGCTGGGCGGCTCCGTCGGCCGCGTGGCCATCCTCCACCACAATCCAGCCGGCGGCTTCCCCAAGGGCGCTCTCCAGGGCCGGCAGCACATGCTCCGGCGCGGCCACCACATTCCCAAGCATGTCCAGCACACCGGGCAGCCTCTTCTCCAGCACGGCCCTGGCCCCGCCGGGCACGCCTTCGAAACGGGCCAGCAATTGGTCAAGCAATTGACGCCGTCCTTGCAAGGCCTTC
This sequence comes from uncultured bacterium, assembly GCA_903910645.1. Taxonomy (GTDB): domain Bacteria; phylum CAIWAD01; class CAIWAD01; order CAIWAD01; family CAIWAD01; genus CAIWAD01. Next base: position 58,741 of record CAIWAD010000164.1, read on the forward strand.
AGCTCCGCCCTGGCCTCCTGTGCCTGGGCACGAGACTCCTGCAGAGCCTCCCTTGCCGACTCCACCCGTTGACGCGCATCCTCCAGCGCGGAGGCGGACAGTCCGCTTCCCTGCCTGGCCTTCTCCAGGCCCTCGTCCTGTCCAAGCCGCTGGCGGGCCCGCTCCTCCCTGTCCTGTCCCAGCAGCGAGAGTTCCTCCTCCAGATCCTCCCGCCGCCGCCTGTGGCCTTCCAGAGCGGCGGTGACACCTGCCTGCTCGCTGGACAGGCGCGACTGGCGTCCCAGCAGATCCAGCACCCTGGCCCGAGCCTGCTCCAACTGGGAGCGCAGGCCGTCCAGCCTGCTCTCCGCCTGACCCGCCCTGGAGGATGCCTGCTCCAACTCCCGGTCCAGGCCCTCCTGGCGCACGCGGTTCTCCGCCACGACTGCGGCCACTTCGCTTTCCCGACGCGCGCTCTCAGCAAGCCGTGGCTCCAGCTCGGAAGCCTCGCGCTGCAGGCGCTGCTGATCCCGCTCCAGGGCCTTCAGGCGCTCCTGGGTAACCAGGGCCTCATCCTCCAGGCGGCGGCAATCCTCCCAGCGCTGGCGCAGCAGGACATCGCCCTCCGCCACCGCCTCGTCCGCACGCAGCAAATCGTTGCCCAGGCTGGTGAGCTGCGCGCCGTGGCGGGCCAGCTCCGCTTCCAGGCGCGCACTGGCCAGGCCCCCTTCCTGCAGAAGCAGGCGCAGGGGCTGCAGGCGCACATGCCAGCGTCCCAGGTCCTCCCGCGCCAAGGCAAGCTCCGTCTCACGCAGGTCGCGGCTCAACTCCCGATGGCGCTCAGTGCGCCCCACCTGCCGCTTCAACGCGCCCACCTGCCGTTCCGCCTCCGCCACCACATCCTCCAGGCGCAGCATGTGCTGGCGTGTTTCCTCCAGCTTGCGCAGGGCTGAGCGACGGCGGTGCTTGTACTTGGTGATGCCCGCCGCCTCTTCGAAGAGCTGGCGACGCTCCTCCGGCTTCTCGCTGAGCAGGTCCTCCACCATTTTCAACTCGATGACCGAGTAGGAGCCCGCCCCCATTCCCGTGTCCATGAAGAGGTCGTTGATGTCCTTCAGCCGACAGGGCTGCCGGTTCATGAGGTACTCGGATTCACCGGAGCGGTACAGCCGTCGGGTGAGTACGATCTCGCCGTACTCCACCGGCAGAATGCCCCGGCTGTTCTCGATGGTCAGGCTTACTTCCGCCATGCCAAGGGGTTTGCGGTGGGCGCTTCCGGTGAAAATGACGCTCTCCATGCGGTCGGACCGCAGGGTGGAGCTGCGCTGCTCGCCCAGCACCCAGCGCACCGCGTCCAGGATGTTGGTCTTGCCGCAGCCGTTGGGCCCCACCACGCAGGTGACGCCGCTGGAGAACTCCACCACCGTGCGCTGGGCGAAGGACTTGAAGCCGAAGAGGTCGAGACGGGACAGATACATGGCGATTCCTTGCCCTCAAGACAGTGGACGGGTTCGTGGATCAGGCGGACAGACCGCCGGGACTGGCGCTGGCCTTGCGGCGCTCCAGCAGCCGGCCCACCAGGATGGACAATTCGTAAAGCACATAGAGCGGAGCGCTCATGAGAACCAGGGACATGGGGTCCTGCATGGGCAACAGGGCCACGGCCACCAGAATGCCCACCACCGCGTGACGGCGTTTCTCCGCCAGTTGACGCGTGTGGAGAATCCCCAGATGCACCAGGAAAACCAGCACCAGTGGCAACTGAAAGACCAGGCCCAGGCCCATCATGATCTGCACGGTGAAGGACAGGTAGCTGCCCAGGCTCCACATGTTGGCGATGTCCGGCGTGGTGAAGCCGAGCAGGAACTCCGTGGCCAGCCCCATGGCCAGCCAGCCCACGGCGGCGCCCGCTAGAAAGAGCAGGGAGGCGATGGTGGTGATCGGCACCACCAGCCGCCGCTCGCGCTGGTGCAAGCCGGGTGCCACGAAGGACCACAGCTGCCAGAACACGAAGGGGCTTGCCAGGAAGAGGCCGGCGAAGAAGGCGATCTTCAGCCGCACCATGAAGCCTTCGGTGGGACTCAACAGGGCCAGGCGACCGGCATCCGTGCCCTGCAGGCCAAGAGCGTGAACCGCCTGGGAGAAGGGCTGAACCAGCAGATCCTGCAGCCTGGCGGCGAAGGCGAAGCACAAGAGCATTCCCACACCCACGATGGCCGCCGACCTCACCAAAACGGTGCGCAGGGCTTCCATGTGATCCCAGAAGCCCATGGGTCGGGTGCCATCCGGCCCGCTCATAGGGCCTGCAGGGCCTCCACAGCCCCCATCAGGGAGCGGAAGAGGATGGCGCCATCCTCACCGGCGGGACCGGGGGCGGCGGCCCGCTCGGGATGGGGCATCATGCCCAGCACCCTGGATTTGCGTCCCAGGATGCCGGCAATGTTGTGCACGCTGCCATTGGGATTGGCTGCGTCCGTGGCGCGGCCCTCGCTGTCGCAGTAGCGGAAAAGCACGCAGCGCTCATCCTCCAGTTCCTGCAATTCATCCGCCGTGCACACATAGCGTCCGCCATGGTGGGCAATGGGCATGCGCAACACGGCGGGATGGTCCAGCGCCTGGGTGAAAGGCGTGTCCAGCCGGTCCACCTTCACATGCACATCGCGGCACAGGAAACGCAGACCCTGATTCACCATCAGGGCGCCGGGCAACATGCCGGCCTCGCACAGGATCTGGAAGCCGTTGCAGATACCCAGCACCAGGCCCCCGCGACGGGCGTGTTCGCGAACGGATTGCATCACCGGACCTGCGGCGGCAATGGCGCCGGTGCGCAGATAGTCCCCATAGGAGAAGCCGCCGGGGACGAGAATGAGATCCAGATGGTCGGGCACCGCTTCCTTGTGCCACAGCATGTGCACCTGGGCGCCCGCGGCCTCCAGGGCGCGGCGGGCGTCGGCATCACAATTGGAGCCTGGAAAGACGACGATGCCGGCCTTCACGCCACCGCCTCCGACGGGGAGTCGGGCAGCTCTTCGTAGGTGGCGCTCCAGGATTCAGTGTTGGGATTCACCAGCAGGCGACGACAGGCCTGCTCCACCTCCCGCTCCACCTCCTGCTGACCGATGCCATGGAAGTCCAGGGTGACGAAGCGTCCCACACGGCAGGCGTGGGCGGCTTCGAATCCCAGGCCGGCCAGCGCCCGGAGCACCGTCTGGCCCTGGGGATCTAGGATGGTAGCCTTGGGCATGATGCGAATGCGCGCCTGGATCACGGTTTCTCCCGGGATGATGGCGCGCCCAGTGGCTTCCTCCGGACGGCGCGCCCGCGTCCGGGCGGAAATCCCTACAGGTGGGGCTTGCCCGTCCATTCCTCTTCGTCCTCATCCGCATCCAGTGCGGGATCCGGCTGGCGCCTCAAGTGTTGCACCAAACTCCACACCAGGTAGGCGGAGGCGGCGGGAAACAGGGCCTTGGCCTGGAGGAACAGGATGCTGGCCACCATTGAGACAAAGAGAAACAGGCGCGTCAGGTTGCGCCCGCCCTGACGCAGGCTGAAATAGGGCATGCCCTCGAATCGCACGCGGCTGATCATGAGGAAGGATGCCACCAGGGTCAGGGGCAGAAGGCCGGGTTGCCAGACTTCGCCACTTAAATCCAGGCTGAAGAGCACATAGGAGACAATCAGCCCGGCGGCGGCGGGAATGGGCAGTCCGGCGAAGTGGGAGCTCTTCTTGCCTTCAACCACAGTTTCCACATTGAAACGGGCCAGGCGGAAGCAGCCGAATGTGAGGGGCATGGCGGAGATGAGAAAGCCCGCCAGTCCGAAGAGATCCCCACGCTCGGCCCAGTTGCGGAACTCCAGCGTGTAGAGAAGCACGCTGGGGGCAAGGCCGAAGGAGACCGCGTCGGACAGGCTGTCCAGCTCCTTGCCGAACTCGCTCTGGTGGCCTATGGCCCTTGCCAGCTTGCCGTCCATGGCGTCCAGCAGCGCGGCAATAAGAATGAACCAGGCCGCGCGCCCCACTCCGGCGGGATCATCGCCATAGCGGATCAGGCTTGCCACGGCGGCGAATCCGAAGATCACATTGAGGAAAGTGATCAGATTCGGCAGGCGTCCAAGTCGGCTCATGTCCACTCTC
>CAIWAD010000165.1 GCA_903910645.1 uncultured bacterium
CAAGTGTCAGAGGTGCCGCATTTTGAACAACGGGCGGGGACAAGCAACCAAAGGAGAGCCGGGATGAGAAGAGCCTTGACCGGGTTCCTGGTCACCGTGGCCCTTGCAGGGTCCGCGATGGCTGGCAGCTTCTCGAACGGGCTGGATCGCTTCGTGGCAGGCAAGCCTGCCGGCGAATCGATCACGGTCCTGTTGTCCATGGCCCAGCAGGCGGATGTGGCGGAGCTGGATGCCCAGCTTTCCGCGCGCAAAGCCACGCTGGCGGAGCGTCACGAGGTGGTCATCAGTTCCTTGATGAACACCGCCACGCGCACCCAGACGGATCTGTTGGCCGAACTCTCCCGGCTGAAGGCCGCGGGGAAGGTCAACGGCTACACGCCTTACTGGATCACCAACGCCATTGTGGTGAACGCGCCCATCAGCGTGTTGCGCCAGCTGGCCGCCCGTACCGATGTGGCGGTGGCGGAAGTGAACCTGGTGGTGGACAGCATCACGCCCGTCATTCCGGACAAGGGCCTGGTCATTGACCGGGACAACCCCTACCGCACGGTGACCAGTGGCATTGCGGCCATCAACGCCGACGATGTGTGGAACCTGCTGGGCATCAACGGCACAGGCGCCTTGGTGGGCAGCATCGACACGGGTGTGGAAGGTACGCACCCGGCCCTGAGCGCCAACTGGCGCGGCAATCATGGCGCACCTGTCGCCCAGTGCTGGCTGGACGCCGCCGGTCTGGGTCACGCCACTCCCACGGACTCTCATGGTCATGGCACCCACACCACGGGCACCATGGTTGGCACCAATGATATCGGTGTCGCCCCGGGTGCGTGGTGGATCGCCTCCAACATCATCAACAGCGGAACCGGCAGCACCTTTGACAATGGTGTGATCGCCAGCTTCCAGTTCATGGCTGATCCCGATGGCAACCCCGGTACGCTGAACGATGTGCCCGATGTGGTGCAGAACAGCTGGGGCGTGAACGAAGGGTTTAGCGGCTACCTGGATTGTGACAGCCGCTGGTGGGCTTCCATTGACAACTGCGAAGCCGCCGGTGTGTGCGTCACCTTCAGCGCGGGCAACGAAGGCTCCAGCGCGGGCACCCTGCGCAGCCCGGCCGACCGTGCCGCCTCCCCCTACAATTGCTTCTCCGTTGGCGCCGTGGATTCCGACGGTGGCAACCTCATCGCCAGCTTCTCCAGCCGCGGCCCCTCCACCTGTACGGGTGGCAATGGTGCCTATCCCATGAAGCCGGAAGTGAGCGCCCCCGGTGTGAACACCTACAGCGCCTATCCCGGCGGCGGCTACACCACCATGAGCGGCACCAGCATGGCTGGTCCCCATGTGGCCGGTGTGGTGGCCCTTATGCGCTCGGCCAATCCGAATGTGGATGTGAGCACCATCAAGCAGGTGCTCATGGATACGGCAGTGGATTATGGTTCGGCGGGTGAAGACAACGACTACGGTCATGGTCTGATTGACGCCTATGCGGCTGTGCAGGCTGTCATGAGCGGCTTCGGCACCTTGTCCGGCACCGTGACGGACGCCACATCGGGTCTGCCCCTGGCTGGCGTGCTGGTGGACAACACCACTGGTCCCCAGCAGATGAACACCAATGGCTCCGGTGCCTACAGCATGATGCTGGCTCCTGGCAACTACACCATGAGCTACAGCCTGTTCGGTTATGTGGCCCAGAGCCTTGGGGTGACCATCAATGCCGATGCCACCACCATCCGCAACGTGGCCCTTAGCCAGGCCCACAGCGATGTGCTGAGTGGCGTGGTATACGGCCCGGACAGCAATCCCATCGTGGGCGCCGTGCTGGACTTCACCAATGCCCCTGTCGCCGATGTCACCACCGGCGCCGGCGGTTTCTACTCGGTGAGCATCCCCACGGGCTACACCTA
>CAIWAD010000166.1 GCA_903910645.1 uncultured bacterium
AGCCACGGCCTGCGACTGCCGCCGGAAGCCCTGCATTTGCGCCTGGGAATCCCTGGCGCCGGACGCATGGAGAGTTTGAATGTGGGCCACGCCATGGCCATCTGCGCCTGGCAGCGCTGGCAGAGCACGCGCCTTGCGTGAGCTGCCGCTCGCTGTCTGGGCCCTGTCCTGGATTGGTGTCCTTGTCCTGCCCCTTGTTGCCACCAGCCCCGACGCCTCGCGTCTGGGCACGCTCTTCGCCGCACTGTTGATGGGGCTTCCCGCCTTGTTGGGAACACCCCGCCCGCTGCGGCGCCAGCTCTTTCCTTTTGTCATGACGGCCCGCATGGCGGCGGGAACCGCGCTTGCCGCCGGCGTGGTCACCAGCCTTCACCTCTGCGCCACCTGGATCACCCAACGCCTTTGGCCCCTTTCCGCCGCAAGTCTTGGCGCCTTGCGCCACACCTGTATCCCGGACTCCGGCGCGCATCTGGTTCTTGTCCTGACCACACTGCTCCTGGTGACGCCGCTCATGGAAGAGGTCTTCTTCCGCGGCGTGTTGCGGGCGCAGTTCGCCCTGTCCTTTCCCGCCCTGCGCGTACTTGGACCGGCCTTGCTCTTCGCCCTGTTGCATGGCGAGGCGCGAAATGTGCCGGCCCTGTTCCTCCTGGGCCTTTTGCTTGGCGTTCTGCGGGAACGCAGCGGCTCCCTTGCCCCGTGCGTCCTGGTCCATGCCGTGGTGAACGCGGCGGGATGGTGGTGGCTGTGGCGCGCGGCCTCCATCTTGTGATGCCTATGGCCGGACAGGCCGCATGCGCGTCCTTACCTTTCAGCCAAAGCACTGGGAGTGGAATGGAACGCGTACGCATCGGCTTTCTTCACCATCGCGAAGAGCTGCACCTCTACCTGCCCGCCGGAACGCGGCTGGGCCTGACACTGCTGGACGCGCCTGGGGAGTGGCGTCTTGCCGCAGATCAGGCCATCCCCGCCATCGTGCAGCCTGCGTTGAAAGTGCTGGAGAGCGCTGATCGGTCCCTGGTGGAGGCCACAGTGGCGCGCTTGTCATCCCATGGCGCCATCCTGCGCGGCCATGCGCCTGGAGGTCGGTGGCGGGAGGCCCATGTCCTGCCCACCTGGTTGGTGGCGGTGCCTCTTGGAGAGCTTGAGGGCGCCACGGCCCGGGAGCACATGCTGCGCGAGCAGTCCCGACCGGAAGACCACATTCTGCTGGCAAGCATTCGCAAGGAGTTGGGTGATCTGGCGGGAGTCCCGGGCAGCCTTGGGCCGCCGGCCCTGTGGCACATGAAAGCCCCCGTGCGCACCCAGTGGATTGCGCGGCCACAGAGTGGGCGGATTCTGCTGGAAGGTCCGGGCGGGGAATTGGTCGCGGTGGACTCTCCTTTGCGCATTGTGCTGCCAGAGAGCGCCCTGGCCCAGGTGGGTGATGTGCGCGTGGGCATTGGCTTCCACTGGGATCATCTGGAAAGGTTGGGCTACGAGGACACGCTGGAGGCCTGGATCGAGC
>CAIWAD010000167.1 GCA_903910645.1 uncultured bacterium
CGGAGTTTTCCTGCGCGAGCCCCAGGGCACGTTCTACTGCCTGGCGGACTTCAGCGCCTATGAGAAGGATTCGGTGAAGCTGGCCAACATGCTGCTGGAGAAGGTGATGGTGGTCACCGTACCGGGCGTCAGTTTCGGCGCTGAGGGGCACCTGCGCCTAAGCACCTGCGGCACGGTGAAGCAGATCATGGAGGGCGTGGCGCGCATGAAGTGGGCGCTGGATCCCGAGTCCCCCAACGAGATCTTCATTGGCGACCGCAAGCTCGTGCGCAACTGGAACTAGGCCGGAGAGGAACCATCCATGCTCAACTATCTCAACATCAAGAGCCCGGCCGCCGCCGTCGCCAAGGACCTGAAAAGCGACTACGGCCTGGTGAACCACGGCTTCTCGAACTTCGGCAATGTCTACTGGAACCTGAGCGAGCCCGCCCTCTACGAGGAGATCCTCTTCCGCCGCGAGGGGCAAATCAGCAATCTGGGCCCCATCGTTGTCAACACCGGCAAGCACACGGCCCGCGCCGCCAACGACAAGTTCGTGGTGATGGAGGACAGCGTACAGGGTGAAGTGTGGTGGGGCCAGTACAACCGGCCATTCGGCAATGTGAAGTTCGTGGAGGTGCTGAACCGCCTGCAGGCCTTCGTGCAGGAGCGCGACCTCTTCGTGCAGGACTGCTGGGGCGGCGCCGACCCGCGCTACCGGTTGCCCGTGCGCATCATCACCGAGTACGCCTGGCACAGCCTCTTCGCCCGCAACATGTTCATCCCCTTGAACGGCGCCGACGAATACCGCCGCCATGTGCCGGACTTCACCATCGTCAGCATCCCCAGCTTCAAGGCCGTGCCCGAGCTGGACGGCACGCGCAGCGACACCTTCATCCTGCTCTCCTTCGAGCATAAAATGGCCATCATCGGCGGCACAGGCTACGCGGGCGAGATCAAGAAGAGCGTGTTCACCGTGTTGAACTACCTGCTGCCGCGCCAGGGCGTGATGACCATGCACTGCTCGGCCAATGTGGGCAAGCAGAATGACACGGCCATCTTCTTCGGCCTCTCGGGCACGGGCAAGACCACCCTGAGCGCCGATCCCCGCCGCCGCCTCATTGGCGACGACGAGCACGGCTGGAGCGACGAAGGCGTCTTCAACTTCGAGAACGGCTGCTACGCAAAGGTCATCAACCTGTCGGCGGAGGCGGAACCGGAAATCTTCGCCTGCACGCGCAAGTTCGGCACCATCCTGGAGAATGTGATCCACGATCCCATCACCCGGCGCCTGGACCTGGACGACGACAGCCGCACCGAGAACACCAGAGCCAGCTATCCCCTGGCCTTCATCGACAACGCCGTGCCGGAGAAGATGGCCGGGCACCCCACCAACATCATCATGCTCACCTGCGATGCCTCCGGCGTCATGCCGCCCATTGCCCGCCTTACTCCCGAACAGGCCATGTACCACTTCATCAGCGGCTACACGGCCAAGGTGTCGGGCACGGAGCTGGACATGGGCAAGGAACCGGAGATCACCTTCAGCGCCTGTTTCGGCGCGCCCTTCATGGTGCACAAGCCCGCCTACTACGCCGAGCTATTGAAGCGCAAGATCCTGCGCCACGGTGTGCAGTGCTGGCTGGTGAACACGGGCTGGGTGGGCGGCCCCTACGGCGTGGGCAAGCGCATCAGCATCCGCCACACGCGCAACCTGCTGGACGCGGCGCTGGATGGTGAACTGATGAAGGTCCAGTACCGCACGGATCCCCTCTTCGGCTTCGAGGTCCCGCTGACCTGTCCCAATGTGCCGGACGATGTGCTGGTGCCCGAGGAGCGTTGGCCGGACAAGGCAGCTTACAAGCTGAAGTACAAGCAGCTGGGCGGCCTCTTCGTGGAGAACTTCCGCAAGTTCGCCGATGAGTGCCCGCCGGAGGTGGTGGCCTGCGGCCCCAACTTGAATGCGTACTGAGCGAGACAGGCGTTGAGCACCTGTTGTGTCACGCCCCATGGATGAAAAGCGGCCCGCTTGCGGGCCGCTTCTGTTGGGTGGCAGTTAATGTTCCCGGGCCTGAAGAGATTCCAGCAGCAGGCGGTGCGTGCCATGCCCTGGCGGGAAGGCCTTCACCCAGCCTGAAAAGTGGCCAGGCCTTTCCTTGCGCCCACAGGATTCGCCTAAGGGAACGCAAGCCGCCGCGGCCAGACCTGCTTCATGGACCTGTCATTCCCGTGAAAGTGGACCCCGCGCTGACAGGAGATTCCGGCTTCGCTGGATAGACGGGCTCAAGAACCACGTGCCATTGGAGGCGTCAGCGGTTTGAGTACGAGCCCGAGGCTCGAGTACGAGCCTGATGCTCGAATGCGAGCCCGAGGCTCAAGTACGAGCCTGATGCTCGAGTACGAGCCTGATGCTCGAATACGAGCCTGATGCTCCAGCCGCGGGCTGCTGCGTCAGGGCCGCTTTGGCGGATCCTGGCGCTTCACCGAATTCCCTCCCTGATTGGGACATTGTCGCCGGAATGAAGACCCCAGCGCCCGCGTCCAAGTGGCGCTGCCGCATCTCATCAAGGAGAGTCCCGTGCCGCGTGCCGTGAAGCACCTCATCGTTTGGCTGCTGGTCCTGGGGGCCGCCGCCGCCGCTTTCTTCACCTGGAAAGGCCGCAAGGCCGAGGACGCGCCCCAGTGGCGTCTGGTGGAAATATCCAAAGGAGATGTCACCGCCACCGTGGGCGCCACTGGAACCTTGGGCGCCATCCGCACCGTGGAGGTGGGTACGCAGGTGAGTGGGCAAATCGTGGAGTTGAAAGCGGACTTCAACGACCATGTAAGGAAGGGCCAGCTTATTGCGCGGCTGGACGCCACGCTGCTGGAGCAGGCGGTGCGCCAGGCGGATGCGGATTTGAGCCGCGCCCAGGCGGATCTGGTTTACAAGCGCTACCTGCTGGAGCAGGCCCAGACCTTGCGCGCCTCCAGCAATCTGGCGGAGACG
>CAIWAD010000168.1 GCA_903910645.1 uncultured bacterium
CACGGGGCGTCCTGCTTGTGAAGTGTCCTGGGAAGGCGGGATGGGTGTATCCTCCCCGCGCAAGCTTTCCAGCACAAGGAAATCCCCCAGACCCTCTTGCCAGGTGCGATAGCCAAGGCCTTGATCGTAAAGGGGATCCAACTGCTCTTCCACCTGTCCCCACCAGGCCAGGGCGGGCAAATGCAGCATCAGGGCGGCGTGGCAGCCGGAGCCGCACAGGAAGGGATTGGCCACCAGGCGGCGGCCCTGCCCATCCACCGCGATGCCGGGCTCCTTCTCCAGCAGACGGGCGCTGCGATCCAGGCTGGCGGCCAGCTGTCCCAGGCGTTCCGGCGCGCCCCGGGCCCCCAGGCGCACATGATCCTCGCCCGTGAGCAGCCAGTCCCGCTCTTCGCCCTCCTCCAGCACCAACAGCGTGTCGCCGTGGCCCCAGTCCACCGGCTCCTGCAGCCAGCGCTCGCTCAGGAACTCCTCCTGTGCGCCATCCAGGCCGCGCAGGAATCCGGAGTGGGCAGCGTTGGCCTCCAGGGCCAGGGCTTTCAACAGCTTCTCCTGCATAGCCAGTCGGCCCTCGTGGCCCATGCGCAGCGGGAAGGCTTCCCCCACCAGATTCAGGCTCATGCGAAGGCGCCCGAAGAGCACGCAGGCGTGATCGCCGGGCAGCCACACCGGCCGACGGGCGGCCAGGCGTGTAATCAGCTCGTCCAGCGGGCAGGATCCTCTTTGGGGTCAGGCGTGGGCAGTTCCGCCGGCGCGCTGTCCTGGGTGTCCCGAATGCGTGCGGCCAGTTCGTAATCCTCCAGCAGCAAGGCCAGACTCAGGTCCAGCTCCTCGCCCAGGTGCACGGGCAAGCCATCCATCTGTGTCCCGCCCGTGGGCTCAACCAGACAGACAGGCCCGGCCAGATTCGTGGCCTCATGAAAGGCTTGGGAAAAAGTGGTGGCGCAGTGGGGACAACCATAGCGGCCACTGCGGGTGAAGTCCGCCCAGCTCTGGCCGCAATGGGCGCAGGAGGCGGGATGCTCCCCCACAGGCAGGAGGCGCCAGCCTCCCAGCAAGTGCAAGCCTGTGCGAGACAGGCAGTGTGTGCACAGGCGCAAGCGGTGAGCTCCTTCGCCACGCTCAAAGGCGGCGGAGTGCTCGTGGCATACCTGGCAAATCATCGGACACCTCCACGTGCGCGGCGGAGATGTCCCGCCGCTATCCGTTGATTCGACCCTCATCCAGTTCCAGGACGCGATGGGCAATGCGCGCCAGGTGGGGATCGTGGGTGACCATGATCAAGCACCTGCCGCGTTCGGCCATAATGGCCATCACGTCCGCCAGCACCCGGTCCGCCTGCTGGCGATCCAGGTTGCCGGTGGGTTCATCGGCGAGCAAAAGGGCGGGAGATCCCACCAGGGCGCGGGCCAGGGCCACCCGGGCACATTCGCCCCCGGACAGCTCCACCGGATGGTGGTCCAGGCGATGCGCCAGGCCAAAGCGTTCCAGCCAGGAATGAGCCTCGGCCAGGGCCTCGTCCTGGGAGAGCCCGGCAATGAGTCCGGCCAGGCTCACATTCTCCAGGGCGTTGAAATCCGGCAGCAGATGGTGGGACTGGAACACGAAACCCACGCGCCGCGCCCGCAGGCGGGCCCTGCGGCTTTCGCCACCTTCCCACAGGTTCTCACCCAATACACGCACTTGTCCGGCGCTGGGGGCCTCCAAACCGCCCAGCACATGGAGCAGCGTGCTCTTGCCGGCACCGCTGCGCCCCACAATGGCCAC
>CAIWAD010000169.1 GCA_903910645.1 uncultured bacterium
ACCAGCGAAGCCGCTCACCTCATGCAAACCGTTGGCGCTGCGCAGGCGCCAGTCCGCGCCGCCACTGAAGGCATCGCGGGTCATGGTGCGCTCCAGGGCGCGGCTGCCATTGAAGTCCCGGTGCAGACCGGTGAGGGTCAGTCCCACCACCGAACCGCCCTTCACCTCCTGCTGAAGGCGCAACACGGAGCTTCCTGTGCGCGGCTGGATGACCATGTCCGCTGTGCGACGGGACAGGCTGTCGCCATAGGCATTGTGCAAGTCCGCAAACTCCTTGTCCGTCAGCGCCGCCAGTGCCGCCACGCTCAAGCCGTTCACCAGGCGTCCGCTGAGCTTGGCCGCCGCCAGGATGCGCGTGGAGGAGGGCATGTCCACATGGGTGATGGTGTCCGGCAATGCGTCTTGGTCAGGCGGGGCGCCAATGCGACGACTGTAGTAATAGCGCGGTCCCAGGCCACGCAGCAGACGGTCTCCCTCCAGGAAAAAGGGACGGCGCTCCTCGAAAGTGGTCTCATAGGCGGTTAGGTTGATGCTGGCTGGATCGGCCTCCACCTGGCCGAAATCCGGGTTGAAGGTGGCGTCCAGCGTCAGGTTCGGTCCAAGGCCCATTTTCAGGTCGCCGCCAGCACGCACGGTGCCGGAATGCGCCTTGGAAAAGGGATCCGTTGGATCCGTGTCATGCAGGGCCTGCCACTCCCCCGCCAGGTAGGGGAGCACTTCCACGCGCCTTCTGGGACGGATGCCCTTGATGCCGCGCAGTTCACCAAAACGGCTGGCCCAGCCGGTTTCAGCGCGTGGCACCATGACCCAGTAATCCTCCGCCTGGCGCTCTGGAGTCCAGCGGTCGATCTGCAGGCCCCACACCTGTTCATCCACCGGATTGAATCGCAGTTGTGAGAAAGGAACCCGCGCCTCCACCACCCAATGGTCGTCCAGCACCCGGGTGCGCACTTCCCACACGGGATCCCAGGACATCACCTGCATGAGCTCCTTGTCCTCCGGGTGGTGGAAATCCACGCGCACACCCGCGGCGGTAACTCCCAGTGTGTAGGCCGTGCGATGGTCGTGGTAGGTGTCCAGGGCAATGAAGAAACTCTGGGTTTGGGCCATGTCGTCCCGTGGCCCCATGCGTGAGTGGATGCGTCCCGTGAGCGGCGTCCACAAGCGCGCCGCCACATAAAGATTGTCCTCATCGTAGGCGAAAGCCACCTCCGTGGGTTCCCCAGCCGGCAGGCCTTCCACAGGGTCCTTCTGCGTCAGTCCCTTAACCCACGGCACTCGGCTCCACACGGCGTCATCCAGCACGGCGTCCACATGGGGGGAATCCCCTTCCACGGAAATGGCGCGGGCCTGGAAAGGAGAGGGCGGAGGATCCACGCCCTGGGCGCTTAGCGCCAAAGGCACCAACACAAGCAGAAGGCGTGCGGAGGACATAAAACGAGAACAGGCCGTGGCCATGGGCGACTCCAGCTGACAAGATTGATGAAGGCAAGCTGCTGTGTGCCGGTGCTGGGCACGAAAAGCCCCAGACACCGAAATGGGAGTTGGGTTTCATGAGGAGCACATTTTGGCCGCATTGAAGCCAAGCCCTATGTTGCGCCTCATGCCACGATGCCCACGATCATCGTCATCAGCGGGAATTGTTGCCCGTGCCAGTCTCCAGCTTGTGCGCTGGACGCTGCTGGCGCTCTATCTCCTCCTGGTGTCGACGCTGGATTTGCATCACAACCACGGCGCGGGAGCTGTGGACCCACGCGGCGTCCTGGACGGTCCGCGGGCCGCCGAGCCCTGTCCCGTGCAGCTCTTCCAGCAGGCTCATGGCGATGCCTGTTTCGACCCTTTCCTTGCGCTGGCCCTGCTTCCCGCTGAACTGCCGCAATCTGGGCCCCATCCCAGTTACACCACTGTCCACCATCTGCTGAGCAAGCCCCGCGGACCACCAGTCTTCTCCTTTCCTGCATCCTGACCGGTTTTGATCCAAGGGAATGCGGCCACTGACCGTGTTTCCTCCATGCACAAAGGAGATCCCATGTCCTCCCATTTTTCGCGCGCCCTGCCGGCGCTCTGCCTTACACTGATCCTAGCGGCTTGCGACGATTCCACCACCAACCAGGATGAGCACCACCTG
>CAIWAD010000170.1 GCA_903910645.1 uncultured bacterium
TAGGCCGTGACGGCGTAGAAGTAGGCCTGGCCGTTCACCGCCGTGGTGTCCGTCCAGCTGTGAACCAGTCCGCTGTTGTCGCCCAGCCAGTACTGGGTACCGTTCAGGGCAATGGGGAAATAGCCGCTGGTTTCGTTCACCAGATCGAATTGGGCCACGGGGCTGAATCCCGCCGTGTTGCCCCGCGCATCGGTAATGGAGTAGGCGTCCAGGAAGCCGGGATCCGTGGCGCGGTAAATGCGGTAACCCTCGAAATCCCGCAGGTGGCTGATGCGATCCACGCTTTGCTCGGCGCGGTCATCCCAGTACAAGGTCACGCGGCCATCGCCGGCCACGGCCTGCAGGTGCGGCTTGGCAGGAGGCTGGATGAAGTTGTAGTTCTCGTTGTAGATGGTGCGCACGGTGGACAGGTTGTTGAAAATGTCGTCCCGGCTTTCACCAAAGACCACCGCCAGGCTGATGCGCTGTGTTTCCCCGGAACGCAGGGGGAAGTAACCCGCGCCGTAGAGGAAGTCATGGTCGGCGGGTTGGCCGGCCGTGCTGTCAAATTCACCGGGGATCATGCGCCGCCAGATGTCCTCGTCGTTGCGGCTGGAGAATTCCGGGAAGGTGAACTCATTGAAGCTGGTCAAGCCCAGCTGGTCGCTCTCCGTGATGTCCAGGGCGTCAAAGTGCGGCTCACCCGGCGAGGGCAGTCCGTCCCGCTCTCCCGTGTCGCCGGTGCCCGGCTGGCCGTCGCCGCCCACATCGTCGAACTCCGCGTTCCAGTCCCCGTCGTTGTCCAGGCCGTCGTCGCGGCTCTCGTCCACCAGCAAGTCGTAAGCCTGGATGGCACTCTGAGGCACGGCAACCCAGGTGGTGTCACCCGCCGCGGGCGGAGTGACGCCCAACAGGTTCCAGTCCACGAAGACGGCGTCCAGGTAGGCTTCGTTCTCGTCGATGACGCCGTTGAAGTTGTCGTCCACCAGGTTGGCGGGATCCTCCTGCACCAGTTTCCCGTCAAAGACCGTCAGTTCCTGATTGCGCCAGAACAGGCTCAGCGTGTCGCCAGGGGCGGGCACCCGGGCCATGTGACGCGGATAGGCGGGGTCGTTGTAATCGATAAGCACCACCACCTGATCCTGAACCAGCACGCTGGTGGTGTCCACCCAGGCCGCCAGTCGCTCGGCGTTCAGGCGGGGCAGATCCGTGGAGGGGCTGTCGCCGTCGTTGTCGATCCAGTCCACATTGTTGCCCGGGCTTTCCAGGAAGGCGTAGCCCACAATGCCCACATCGCGCACGCCGGGGTGCACGGGCACCCAGCCGCTGGCGCCGTTGTCGTCGTTGTCCTCCGTGTAGGTGAACTCCTCCTCGCGGTCGAACTGGTTGATGTCGTCACCGCTGTCGCCGTCGCCACCCACCAGGGTGCCGCACACCATGCCGAAGCCCACCTTGTCGTAGTCGATGTCGCTGGTGTTGGTGATGTCGTAGAGCCAGAAGGTGACATCCTCGGCCAGGGCGTGGGACCACTGGAAGCCGCGCACGGCCACCTTCAGGCCCAGTCCCGCGTGGCTGCTGTCGTCGGCCCAGGGCTGGATGAGCGGCACGCGCAGGCTGTCCGGATTCCAGGGGAAGCTCTGCTCCCACAGCCCCGGGAAGTGCGCCTCCACCGTGTCGCGGTAGGCCCAGTCCGTGGTCATGAATTCGCGGTCGCGGCTGTCGTCCACCCAGAAGTAGCTCTCCTGGTCCGCGTTCTGCACATCGCGGCCGAAGTAACCGTTCCAGCTGCCCGGCCAGGTCTTGTCCGGCCACACATTGGGCCAGGACAGGCGCTGGTGGCTCATGGCCACCAGGGTGGTGTCCGGATTGGCAAAGCCCGGCAGGGGCATGAAGGTCCAATACTCGCTGGGGTCGGCGGGATTCACCTCATCGCGGCCGCGGGCCGGGCTTTGGGTAACAGCCACGCTGCGCACGGGGCGGTTCAGCAGGCGGTTGTAGTACTCCACGCCCACGCAAATGGAAATGTCCCCGATGTACTCGTCCCCCGTGCCCTTGGGCCACTCGAAGGAGAATTCCGGGCCCACGCGGCCCACCAGACCCGTGTTGTAGAAGGTGGTCTGCACCAGGTTGCCGGAGTGAAGGTTTTTCTTCTTGGCCTCCGGGTCGCTCCACACCGTGTCGTACCAGGCGGCGGGCAGCAGGCGGATGAGGCCGGCCGCCAGCAGCAATGCGGTCAGGCTGCGTCGCATGGGCATCCTCTCTTGATGGCGGCGGTTCACAGGCCCACCCGGAAACCAATGATCACCTCGCGGGGACGGCTGTAGTTGCCGGGATCCACCACCAGCTCGGACTGCACATCCTGCCAGTCGATGTCATAGCCGGCGCGTCCGGTGCGGGCGAAGACATTGTTCTCGTTCAGGCGGTCCAACAGGTTCTTCACCTGGAAGTTCAGCTGCACCTCGGGCTGCTTGAGCACATTCCAATAGCCCGACAGATCGAAATTCACATAAGCCGGCTTGCGCCCGCTGTTCTCCAGCAGACCCACCACAAGGTCGTCGCTCTGGGGAGTGGGCGTGTAGGGAAGGCCGCTGCCGTAGCTGCCAAGCAGGCTCAGGCCCCAGGTGGCGCGGTCCAGGGACAAGGAGCCGTTCAAGGTGTGGCGGCGGTCCCAGTTCAGCGGGATGAGGTACTTGTTCACCTCCTTGCCGCCCTCAATGGCGTTGCGCGCCGCGTCGGCGCTGGAGGCGTTGGCTTCCGCCACCTGGAACGTGTAGTCCAGGCCGGCGCTGAAGCCGCCTTGGTAGCGCTTGTCCAGGCTTAGCACGAAGCCCTTCACCGTGCCGAAATCGCGGTTGGTGTACATGTAGTACTTGTCCACGGTGACCGTCTCGATCTGCAGGTCCGTGGACACCAGATCGCGGATGTCGCGGCTGTAGAAGCTCAGATCCAGCGCCACATCCTCGCCCAGCTGCTGCTGCATGCCGATCTCGTACTGCACCGTGCGCTCCACATCCAGGTCCGGATTGCCCACCACTGTGTTCAGACCGGTGAGTTCGAAGTCCGGGTTCTGGTAGAGCACATCAAAGGCGGGACGCTGGAAGAAGTGCCCATAGCTGAAGTGCAGCACGCCGTTCTCGCTGACCACATAGGCGATGGCCAGGCGCGGGCTGACCTGCCACTTGGTGTCCACCTGGCGCATGGGACTGTTGGCCGGATCCCGCAGATCCACGGGCAGGCTGTCGTTGGCGTCGAAGATGTCCAAGCGCAGGCCGGCGTTCACCGTCACATCGCTGAACTCGATTTTGTCCTGCACATAGGCCGAGGCTTCCCAGGGTCGACGCACATAGTGGTTGTCATTGGCGCCCTGGGGCTCCACGATCTCGTTGCCGTTGAAGCTCACGCTTTGCTGGTCGAAGGCCAGGCGGTGGCCCTTCCATTCAAAACCCGTTTTCCACATGTGGCGCTTGCCCCACTGGCGCGTGGCGTTGCCTTTCAAGCCCCAGGTGTCCGTGCGGCGGCTGAAATGCTCGTTCTCCGTGCCACCCATCTGGGCGAAGCCGATGTAGATGTCGTCGCCGGCCATGGGATCCACCGGATTCACCTCGTAGAGCGGGTAGAAGTAGAAGCCGCTCTCGGCGGGCAGCCACTCGTCGCTCACATAGCGGCTGTCCATCACGCTGTCGTAGAGGCGGTGGTGGTACTGGTTCAGGCTGTGACTCAAGCTAAGGTCCATGAACGTGTCGTCGGACAGCACCTTGTCCCACTTCAGACTGGTCAGCTGGCTGCGGCTGTAGCGGAACTGCCGCGCATCCGGCGTGTAGCGCCAGCCCTGGCTGAAATCGCGATAGTTGCGGTCGTTGGCCAGCCACATGGCGCGCAACACGCTGCCCTCGCCCAATTCGGCCCGCACTTTCAACTGGGCGGCACGGCGCACCTCCGTGTCCATGTCCACATTGTCCCGGCCGCTGCGGTCCCCGCTGCTGCGCTCGTAAAGTTCGTGGCTGCGCTCGTCCGCCCACTGGTACATGCCCAGCACGGCGCTGCTGTCCGCCGCATCCTCCATGGGCCAGTTGCCCGCGGCGATGAGGGCGTTCCAGGCGTCCTGCATCTCCTGGTCCACCAGGAAGAACCAGTCCTCGCCAAACATCTCGCCCTGGCTGAAGCCCATCACCTGGTCCGCGTTGAAGAAGCGGTAGGCCACGCCGTTGCTCTCCCAGGCGCCGATCTTCTCCCCCGGGGCGAAGAGGCGCTGGCCCTGCAGCCAGCCATTGTTGTCCGTGTAACGCAGACTGCCGTTCAGGCTTAGCCAGGGCAGGGGCGTGGGTGAAGAGAAACCCAGCTCCACATTGGAGAGCTGCAGCGGATCCACTTCGTCGATGTTGCGGAACTGGCTGGTGTGTCCGCTCAGGTAATCACCCAGGTAGCCGCTCACGCTGAAGGCGGGCTTGTCGCCGGCATCCCGTGTCACCGTGTTCACCACGCCGCTCATGGCCTGGCCGTACTCGGCGTTGAATGTGCCGGAGAGCACCTGCAGCTCCTGCACCATGCTCACCTGCACATCCACACCGCGTGAGCCGTCGTACACATCGGTGACGGGAATGCCATCCACCAGATAGAGCACCTCGCCTGAACGCCCGCCCCGGAAGTGGCCGTCCACCACGCCAGCCTGCAGAGCCACCACCTGGGAAAGCTCCGTCACTGGCATGGCTTTCAGCTGGTTGGCGTCCACATAGGAGGCGCTGTAGGTTTGGTCCACTTGCACCAGCGCGCGCTCGGCCACAATGGTCAGCTCCGTGCCGGCCACCGCGCCCTGGTTCAACACCATGTCCCGGCGCGTGGTGAGGTCCACATTCACATTCACCTTGTCCACGCGCACGGAGGCGTAGCCCACACAGGTGAAGTTCAGGCTGTACTGGCCCGGCGCCAGGTTCAGGATGACATAGTCGCCGTCCATGTCCGTGGCGGCGCCCTTGGGCTGTCCCACCACCACCACATTGGCGAAGGGCACGGGCTGGCCCTTTTCATCCCGCACGGTGCCCGCGATTTTGCCCGTCACTCCGGCCCAGGCGTTCAGCCAGACCAGCAGACAGGCGGCAAGAAGGAATCCAGCTCTCATTGGCCTTCCTGATTCAAACGAAGTTGCTCGCCCTCCTGGGCGAAGAAATGCCATCCCGATGCTTTCAGGCCCAAGGGCACGCGCTGCCCCGGCCGCAAACTCAGTTCCGGAGCCAGGCGGGCCACGCAGGCCTGCCCGAAGAGGTGGAAGTAGGCCAGGGTCTCGTGGCCCATGCGCTCCACCACATCCAATTCCACTTCCGCCAGGACGGGAAGCCCCGCCTGGATGTCCAGGCTTTCCGGGCGCAGACCCAGGGTGGCGGATCCGACGGGCAGCCCCGCCCCCAGGGGCAGTGCCTCGTGGGCACCTTCGGGGTGAAAGGCCTGTCCCGTGAGGCGTCCGGGCAGGACATTCATGGCCGGACTGCCGATGAAGCCCGCCACAAAACGGTTGGCCGGCCGACGGTAGAGTTCCATGGGCGTCTCCACCTGCTGCACGCGGCCCTGGTTCATGACCACAATGCGGTCACCCAGGGTCATGGCCTCCACCTGGTCGTGGGTCACATAGATCATGGTGGTGCCCAGGCGGCGATGCAAGCGGGCGATTTCCGTGCGCATGTGCACGCGCAGCTTGGCGTCCAGGTTGGACAGGGGCTCGTCGAAAAGGAAGGCCTTGGGCTGGCGCACAATGGCGCGCCCCAGGGCAACACGCTGGCGCTGGCCGCCGCTCATTTCCCGGGGACGCCGGTCCAGCAGATCCTCCACACCCAGGATGGCCGCCGCCTCGTCCACACGGCGCTGGATCTCCGCCTCCGCCAGCTTTCGCATGCGCAGACCGAAGGCCATGTTCTCGCGCACGGACATGTGGGGATACAAGGCGTAGTTCTGGAAGACCATGGCGATGTCCCGTTCCGCCGGGGCGGCCTGGGTGACATCCTTTCCATCAATAAGGATGCGGCCCTCGGAAGCCTCCTCCAGCCCGGCGATCATGCGCAGAGTGGTGGACTTGCCGCAACCCGAGGGCCCCACCAGCACCAGGAATTCGCCGTCACGGATTTCCAGGTCCAGCGTTTGCACCGCCAGGTGGCCGTTGGGATAGCGTTTGACCAATTGTTGCAGCTGAATGGCCGCCACGGAATTCCTCCTTCACCTTCCCATCAATGTAGGAAGCCCAGCTCCCCCGGTGAACTCAGGTTCAACGCCATTCCAGCAGGGCGGCGCTGCGCGGACCCAGCACCAGGCGCGTGCCATCCATCCTGGCCTGGCCACTCCACACCACCGGCTGGGCCGGACGCCCCAGCTCCACGGACCACTCGCCATCCACGCCGCTGTGGAAGGCCGCCGACACCCGGGCCTCCGCGCACTCCCACGCCAGCTGGCTGCCCGTGGGCGCTTCCAGCATCCGTCGCTGGCCCCGGGCCAGGGCGGGATGGGAGCGGCGGAACGCGATGGCCTGGCGGTAAAGGTCCACCAGGGGCTGGTTCAGCTGCTTCAGGCGCCAGTCGATCCAGTTGGTGGCCGTGTCCTTCTCGTAGCTGTTGTGGTCCACGCGTCCGGCGCGGCTCTCTCCTGCCGGCCCCGCTGTGATGAGCTTGCTGCGCCCCAGTTCCTGGCCGGAATGGATCATGGGGACGCCGGCGCTGGAGAGCAGGTGCAGGGCGGCAATGCCATGCACGGCTTTCTCCTCCGCCGTCAGGGTTTGATAGGCCAGACGGTCCGTCACCGGGCTCTCGCCGTCCGCCAGCTTCAAGCCGATCTTGATCCAATCCCCCAGGTCGTGGTCGTCGTGGGCCGCCACATAGTTGGTGGACTGCAGGGGATCCGCGTTGCATCCGCCGGCCTCGTTGCGCCAGCCCTGCACGCCCATGGCCAGGCGCTGGGGGCTGCTCTCGCCATGCAGGGTGCCGAAGAGGAATCCGCTGCCCTCGGCGGGTTGGCGACCGCGCAGGTCCACGCGATAACGGTCGTTCCACCAGGCGAAGCCCAGGGCGGCAAAGCGCTCCGGCTCGTAGCGGCCTCCCCCCCAGGGTTCCGCCGTGTGATACAAGCCGCGCCGCTCCAGCAGGGGGTGCAGCTGGCGCAGAGTCTCGTCATCCAGCATGGCGCCCAGGTCGAAACGGAAACCGTCCACGCGGCAGTTGTCGGCGAAGTGGCGCACGCTGTCCAGGATGAGGCGGCGCGCCATGGGCCGCTCCGTGGCCAGGTCGTTGCCACAGCCTGAAGCCGATGCCAGGGTGCCGTCGTTGTTCAACCGGAACCAATAGGCCATGTCCATGCACTTGAGAGGGTTGCGGTCGTACTGGGACACATGGTTGTAGACCACATCCATCAACACCGCCACACCGGCCTGGTGGCAGGCGTCCACCACTTCCTTGAACTCGCGCAGCTGGCGGCCATCGGCGCCACTGAAGCCATCCGGCCGATGGTCCTGCCCGGATGCGTACCAGGACTCCGGCGCCAGAAAAGCGCTGGTCATGTAGCCCCAATGGTTGCGCTCCCAGGGGTTCCAGGTGTTGCGCACCGGCGTGTCCGGCCGGTCGAAGGGCAGCTCCACA
>CAIWAD010000171.1 GCA_903910645.1 uncultured bacterium
GAACTCTACCGGGCCACCTTCATTGCCTTCACCATGTGGGTGGCCAGGGCCTGCGCCTGGTTCGACCGCGTGATCATCGACGGGCTGGTGGATGGTGCCGCCAGTGTGACGGTGCGGCAAAGCTGGCTGGTGGGGCTCTTTGACAACCGGGTGGTGGATGGCGCCGTCAATGGCGCGGGCTGGCTGACCCGCACCAGTGGCGCGGCGATGCGCCTGCTGCAGGGCGGCGACATCCAGTCCTATCTGGTGAAAGCCCTGGTGGGCGTGGTTCTGGTCTTGATCTGGCAGGTGTTGTAGCACGCGGCGGACGCTTCCGACGCATAGAGGAGACCGACGATGGAGCAATGGGTCCTGACGCTGATGACCTTCGTCCCGCTTTTGGGCGCCGCCGTCATCACCTTCCTGCCCAAGGATCAGCACAATCTGATCCGCTGGACGGCCGCGGCCTTCGCCGCCGTGCCGCTGCTGCTGGCCTTCTGGGTCTGGCAGACCTTCAACCGCGCGGGCGTTGGCGTGGACGATCTGGCCGGCTTCCAATATGTGGTGAAGCTGCCCTGGATCCCCGCCTACAACATCGAGTACTTCATCGGGGTGGACGGCCTGAGCGCGCCCATGGTGTTGCTCACGGCCCTGCTCTCCTTCCTGTGCATCTTCGCCAGCTGGGGGATCAGCAAGCAGCTGAAGGGCTATTTCGCCCTTTTCCTGCTGCTGGAGACGGGCATGATGGGCACCTTCGTCAGCCTGGACTTCATCCTCTTCTACGTGTTCTGGGAAGTCATGCTCCTGCCCATGTATTTCCTCATTGGCATCTGGGGCGGCCCGCGGCGCGAGTACGCCGCCATCAAGTTCTTCCTTTACACCCTGGCCGGCTCCGTGCTCATGCTGGTGGGCATCCTGGCCCTGTACTTCCAGGGTGGCCAGACCTTCAGCCTGATTGAACTGATGGCCCACGCGCGGGACTTCGCCAATCCGGCCCTGACCATCTTCGGCATGAACTTCGCCAAGGTGCTCTTCGTGGCCTTCTTCATCGGCTTCGCCATCAAGGTGCCGGTGTGGCCCTTCCACACCTGGTTGCCCGACGCCCATGTGGAGGCGCCCACGGCCATCAGCGTCATCCTGGCCGGCGTGCTGCTGAAAATGGGCACCTACGGCATGATGCGCATCAGCATGCCCATCTTTCCGGGCGCCATGCAGGACTTCGCCTTTGCCATTGCCGTGCTGGGCGTCATCAACATCCTCTACGGCGCGTACTGCGCCATGGCCCAGGAGGACTTGAAGAAGCTGGTGGCCTACAGCTCCGTGTCCCACATGGGCTATGTCATGCTGGGCATGGCGGCCCTTACGCCCCAGGGCATGACGGGCGCCGCGCTGCAGATGTTCAACCACGGCACCATCACGGCCATGATGTTCCTTTTGGTGGGCGTTGTCTACGATCGCGCCCACCATCGCCAGATCAACGGTTTCGGCGGCCTGGGCGCCGTGATGCCGGTGTACACGGGCGTGGCCATGCTGGCCTTCTTCGCCTCCATGGGCCTGCCGGGCCTGTCGGGCTTCATCGCGGAAGTGCTGGTCTTCCTGGGCGCCTTCCAGAGCTACAAGTGGCTTACTTTCCTGTCGGCCCTGGGCATCATCCTCACCGCCGGCTACCTGCTGTGGATGATCAAGCGCGTTTTCCTGGGCCCGCTGAACGAGAAGTACAAGGACATGCCGGAGATCAACGCCCGCGAGCTCTTCACCTTGGTGCCCATCGGCCTCATTGTGATCTACCTGGGCATTTATCCGATTCCCGTGATGGATCTCATGGACGGGGCCACCGAGCGTCTGGTGACCCTGGTGACCAGTTTCTAAGGAGGCGGGAATGGAGACCTCTGACCTCGCCACGCGTCTGGCCTCGGTGCTACAGGACATGCCGGGCATCCTGCCTGAGCTTGCGCTCACGGCGACCCTCCTGCTGGTGCTGCTGGCGGATCTGGTGGCGGGCCGCGGCCGCGCCCTCACCGGCGACCATGCCGCCGGACGCCTGCCCGGACTGATGGCCGTGCTGGGCCTCCTGGTTTCGGCCGGACTTGCCTACGCCCAGCTGGGCGATGCTCCTCCGCGCGTGCTCTTTCAGGGCATGCTCACGGCGGACAGCCTGGCTGCCTTTTTCAAACTCATCTTCGCGCTGTCCACGGCCCTCATCGTGCTGGCATCCTTCCGCATCCGCCATCAGGGCGAATTGCTCAGCCTTTTGC
>CAIWAD010000172.1 GCA_903910645.1 uncultured bacterium
AGAATGAACCAGGCCGCGCGCCCCACTCCGGCGGGATCATCGCCATAGCGGATCAGGCTTGCCACGGCGGCGAATCCGAAGATCACATTGAGGAAAGTGATCAGATTCGGCAGGCGTCCAAGTCGGCTCATGTCCACTCTCCCAGCAGGCTTTCGCCGGCACGCAACACATTCCCCACTTGCACTTTCACCGCCACGGAGGCGGGCAGGAAGTGGTCCATGCGCGACCCCAGCTTGATGATGCCGTAGCGCTGTCCGCGCTCCAGCTCCTCGCCTTCCTTCACAAGACAGACCACCCGACGGGCCAGAAAGCCCGCGATCTGCCGCTGGGCCGTGCGCCGCCCGTGGGCGTCCTCCAGCACCAGCAGATTGGCCTCGTTGAGTTCCGAGGACTTCTCGTGGAAGGCCATCAGGTACTCGCCGGGGCGGTACACCACCTGCGCCACGCGGCCGGCCATGGCGGCACGGTTCACATGCACATTGAGCGGGCTCATGAAAATGCTCACCTGGGTGCCCGGACCGCCCAGCTCGGGAATATGCTCCCGCTGAATGACCTGGATCACCTTGCCATCCGCCCCCGCCACAATGGCCTGATCCCCACCACTGAACGCGCGCTCCGGATCCCGGTAGAACCAGCACAGAAAGAGGCCGCCCGCCAGGGACACCCCCCCCAGGGGCCGCAGCCATAACAGGGAGTCCATCAGCGCGGGAACCAGCAAGAGCAGGATCCCGATGGCCAGGAAGCGTGTGACAACCGGTCGCCCGGCAGGGTGCAATCTCATCAGCCCAGCACTTTCTCCAACACATCCCGGTAGGCGGCCTCGGCGGCGGCATTGCCGGAACGCAGACTGTCCGCGTCATACTTGCGCCGCGTGCGGCGGTCCCACAGTCGGCAGCTGTCCGGGCTGATCTCGTCGCCCAGCAGGATCTGCCCCTGGAAGCGGCCGAACTCCAGGTCCGCCTCCACCAGCTGGATGTCCCGGCGTTCGAAGAAACTCCGCAGGACGGCGTTGATCTTTGAGGCCAGGCGATCCACCGCGCGCAGCTCCTCCTCCGTTGCCAGATGGAAGGCCAGGCAATGGCTGGCGTTCACTGGAATGGGCGCCTCACCCGGCCGCTTGTAGAGCCATTCTGTCACTGGCGAATCAAGCACCTGCCCTTCCTGGACGGGAAAGTGCAGGGGAAGATCCGCGGAGGCCAGATTGCGCACCTTTACCGTGAAGGGAAGCATGTCCAATCGCTTCACCTTCATGCGGGCCTCGCCCGTCATGCCCAGGAAATGGTGGGCGATGTTGTAGCTCTCCAAATAGCGGAAGAGCACCTCGGAGAAACGGGCGCACACCGCCCCTTTCCCCTTGAAGGGTGCCTTCAGCCGACCATCCGGCAGGAGCGCCTGATCCAGGAACTCCAGCTCCAGCGTGCCCGGGCCTTCCTCGTGGAGGCGCTTGGTGCGATGCGTCACGCCCTGCTTTCCCACGCCTGCTCCCCGCGTTGCGCCCAGCGGCCGCCTATCGGCGACGCTCCGCCTCGGGCATTGTCCCAGTCTTCATGCCAATGGTCAGCACCTTTCCATCCCGAAAGACTTCCAGCACCAGACGATCCCCCACTTTCACATCGCTTTCGGCGATGATCTTGCGGATGTCCGCCGTGGTTTTCAACGGCCGGTCGTTGATCTTCAAAAGCACATCCTGGACGCGCACGCCAGCCCGAACCGCCGGACTGCCTTCCGTCAACTCCACCACCAACACGCCTTCCTGGCCGCGATAGCCCAGTGCGCGGGCCATGGTGCGGTTCAAGTCCCGCACATAAATGCCGGTCCAGATGTTGCGATCCACCATGCCGTCGTCCTGCAGATCGCGGATGATTTCGCGAATGCGGTTGGCGGGAATGGCGAAACCAAGACCCACGCTTCCGCCGTTGCGGGAGTAGATCATGGTGTTCATGCCAATGGCCTGGCCCAATGCGTCCACCAGTGGGCCGCCTGAGTTTCCCGGATTGATGGCCGCATCGGTTTGCAGCATGCCCTGGTAGACCCGGGCGTCATCCTGGGCGCCGAAATCCCGCTGGGTGGCGCTGACCACGCCCACGGTGACGCTGGGACTGCCCGCCGCGAAAAGCCCGTAAGGGTTGCCCAGGGCAATGGCCCATTCGCCAATGAGCACATCGTCGGAGTTGCCCATGGGCAGCACGGGATAGCCTTCGCCTTCCAGATCCAGCAGAGCGATGTCCGTGTTGTAGTCGGCGCCCACCACTTTTGCCTCCACTTCCCTGCCGTCGGGAAGGGTGACCACCACTTTGGAGGCCTGGTGCACCACATGCTCGTTGGTGACGGTAAGGCCGTCGGCGCTGATGATGAATCCGGAGCCCAGGTTCTTCACCGGATGCTCCACCACGCGGTCGGGGAAGAACTGGCCCCAGAAGGGATCCCGGCTGAAGGGGCTGCGCTCAATGACGCGCTCCACCTGCACCACATTGATGCCCACCACGGCGGGTTCCGCCGCCGCCACCGCACGGGTGATGGCCGTGCGCCTGCTGTCCCCGGCCTCTTCGTTTGCCTGGGCCACCGTGGCGTCCTGGGTTCCGGAATCCGCTCCCGGACCCTGAGCCCGGGTTGGCACCAGGGTGCGCAGCAGCAACAGGCCCAGCACCATGCCCAGGGCCAGCCACATGCCTTCAACCAAACGCTGCGCGGCTTTTCTCATGTCCGTGGGTGCGGGGGCGGATTCGCGCCGCCCCTGTCCTTCTGCTTAGACCTGGGGAACCTTCTTCCAATCCTCCAGGAACTGCGCAATGCCCTTGTCCGTGAGGGGATGCTGGGCAAGCTGCTGGATGACCTTGAAGGGGATGGTGGAAATGTCCGCGCCCAGGCGCGCCGCCTCCAGCACATGCACCGGGTGGCGGACGCTGGCAACGATGATTTCCGTTTCCAGGGCGTAGGCGTCATAGATGTGGCGGATGTCCGCCACCAAATCCATGCCCACCTCGCCGATGTCGTCCAGTCGGCCAACAAAGGGGCTAACAAAGGTGGCGCCGGCCTTGGCGGCCATCAGGGCCTGCAAGGGCTGGAAGATGAGGGTGACATTGGTCATCACGCCTTCGTCGCTGAACACCTTCACGGCTTTCAGGCCTTCCACCGTCATGGGAATCTTCACGCAGATGTTGGGATGCAGCTTGGCCAGTTCGCGGCCCTCGCGCACCATGCCCTCCGCGTCCAGGCTGATCACTTCGGCGTTCACCGGACCATCCACCAAGTGGCAGATCTCCAGAATGAGCTCCTGAAAGGGACGCTTCTCCCGGGCGATGAGCGTGGGGTTGGTGGTGACGCCGGCCAGAATGCCAATGGCGGCGGCCTCGCGGATTTCCGCGATGTTGGCGGTATCAATGAAGAACTTCATGCCATGTCCTCGCTCTTTGTTTCATCTCCAGCGGCCGTCGGGGCGGCCTCCTCCTCGCGCTGGCTCCAGCCCGTATCCCCACCAGTGCTGAAATCCTTGTACTCCACGCGTTCCAGGTACAATCCGTGAGGCGGCGCCACCACGCCAATGAGGTGGCGCTCTCCTGTGGCGAGGGCCACTTCCAGGGCACTTGGCTCCAGCCTGCCCCGGCCCACATCGTGCAAGGTGCCCGCCAGGCTGCGCACCATGCTGTGCAGGAAGCGGTCGCACCTTACGCGAAAGTGCAGTTCATCCCCCACTTCCTGCAGCTCGGCCAACTGGAACTGGCACCAGGCCGTGGGCGGCAGGCTTCCCGCCACGCACAAGGCGCGGCAGTCCCGTTTTCCCTGCAAGGCCGCCAAGGCAAGACGCATGCGGTCCACATCCAGGCGATAGCTGCTGCACCAGGCCAGATTGCGGCGGAAGGGATCCTCCCTTCGCACAATCTTGTAGAGGTACTGCCGCGCACAGGCGCTGAAGCGGGCCGAAAAATCCAGCGGACGCTCGTCCACCCGACGCACCAGCAGATCCGCCGGAGCCAGGCGACGCAGCCCCTGGTGGAGTTCCCGGGCTCGACGGGCCGTGCTGGCCTTGAAAGAGCACAAGCTGGCCAGGGCATGCACGCCGGCATCCGTGCGTCCGGCTCCTGTTAGGCCAATCTGTTGATCCATGATGCGGGAGCACAGCAGGGTCAACTCACCCTGCACGGTGCGCTGATCCGGCTGGATCTGCCAACCGGCGAAGGCTCCGCCTTCGTAAGCCACTTCAATGGAAAAACACCGCTCCACGCGCGCCAGGACCCGGCCCTCCACTGGGAATTGCAAAGGAATTCCGTTCGGCGAAAAAGGTAGCACCGGCCTGCGGCTTCCCCAAGGCGCACCCTTGTGGAGCACGCGGGTGGCCGGACATGAAACGGCCCCCGGAACCGAAGTACCGGAGGCCGTTCAAGTGATTGCTGGTCAATACTATTTGACCATAAGCATGCGTCGCGCGCTGCTCTCGCCATCCAAGGTCAAACGGTAGATGTACACACCGCTGGCCAGGGGAAGGCCCTGGGCGTCGCGGCCATCGAAGACCACATGGTGGGTGCCGGTGGACAGAAGTCCGTCCTGCAGGGTGCGCACCAGATGACCGGCCACATCATAGATCCGCAGCGCCACCTGCCCGGGCCGGTACACCTGGAAGTCGATGCGCGTGGAGGGATTGAAAGGGTTGGGCTGGTTCTGGGCCAGTTGGAACGCGCGCACCACGCCGGGGGTCGGGGCCACTTCCACATCCCCAGTGGCCAGCCGCGTGGTGTAGATGTCCTTCAAATCCTCCTTGCCAGAGGCGCGCATATCCACCCAGGACAGGTAGACGCCATCCGCCTGGTCGTAGCTCAGGAAGGGCTCGCGCTGGGAATGGAAGAAGTGCAGGACATTGCCTTCGTAGAGCGTCTCAATGACATCGCCCGTGGTCTGGCTGACCTTGCTGTCCCGCGCCCACAGGTCCTTGTAGCCCGTGGTGTCGCCGAGCTCCTCGCCGGCCATGGCCAGCACCAGGCCGTTCCAACCGGCGCGGGGCACCAGGGTGGCGGCCACATCCTCCTGGGTGCCGTCGCCAACACCCACCGGAATCTCACTGCTGTCCCAGGCAAGCGTGCCGTCCGACAGCACATGCTGGGCGTAGACATCGTCGTTCTGGCCATTGGAGAAGTCCGTGTAGGCCACGAAGGCCCCGCCCATTTCGTCCGCCACCAGCACAGGAGTTTTCTGGGACTGGGTGCGCATGTCCACCTGGGCCGTCCACTCGGTGGCGCCCGCGCTGCTCATGCTGCGCATGATGAGGTCGCTGTTGGAGAAATCCGCCGCGTAGTCCAGCCACAGACCCAGCACATTGCCGTGGTCGCCCGGAACTGCAATGGCCTGCTCCTGCTTGCCCAGGCCATTGGCGAAGGGAATGCCGCCCGCGGTGAACTGGATCTGGCCCTGGGCGTTTAGCAGCTGGCTGAGCACATTGGTGTCCTGCCAGTTGCCGCTGTCCCAGAAGAGGTAGACGCCACCATTTGGACCGGCGGCGATGTCGGAGAGCTTCTCGTGGATGGCCGGCGTGCTGGTGACGCGCATGCCGGCGTCTCCCCACAGGATGGCGCCGCTGGCGTCGAAGGCCTGGGCATTCACTTCGGCGAAGAACTCACTGTAGTCCGTGTCCACGCCGCTCCATGCCACGATGATGGATGAGCCGGAGCGGATCAGCCTGGTGCGCTCCTGGTACTCAAGGCCGCTGTCCGGATTGAAGGAGGGCGTCACCGGACGGGCGGCGTCCCACACGGGCTGTCCGTTGCTGTCCAGGCGCAGCAGCCAGGCGCGCTGGGCGAACTCGCTGCCGGACTCGATGAGCACATAAGCGCCACCGCTGCCGTCGGCCAGCACCTGGTAGTTGATCTGGCTGTCCAGGCCAAGATCCACCGGCAGGCCGTTCTCCGGGAAGAGAGGCTGACCCGTGCCGCGCGCCAGCTTCTGCACATAGACATGGGGGCCGTTGGCGTTGCGCGGGTCAATCCAGAAGACCATGGTGCCATCGGGCTGGGAAAGGTTCTTCACCTTGGCGCAGGAGCCACTGATGCCCCACACGCTGTCGTGGCCCTCGGCGGGGAAGCTCTGCTGTCCGGCGGCATTCAGGTGCTGGGTGAAAATGCCCAGGCTGCCACGGCTAAGATCGCCCCAGGCCACGAAAAGGCCACCCTGCTGGTCCACGCGCAGGCTGGGGGCGATGGCGTCAGCTTCCACATCCGCGCGATCCACCACCACGGCGCCATCATTGCTCCACTGGCGCACGCCGCTTGCGTTCAACTTCTGCGCATAGATGGAGGAATACGTCTCCGCACGGCTGTCCTGCCACACGAAGAAGGCGCCGCCGCTGCCATCACCCAGCACGCGGGCCTGCTGCTGATTGCCCGCCGCCAGCGTGACGGGCACGCCGCCCGCTCCCCAAATGGCCGTGTTGACCGTGCTGACCTTCTGGCAATAGACATCGGCCTGGGTGTTGCCCGGGTCGTTGCGGTTGTCTTCCCACATGAGCAGCGTGTTGCCGTCACCGGCATAGCTCAGGCGCGGGTTCTTTTCCGCGTTGTTCAACTGGCTGGCAATGGCCTGCCCGTTGGTGGGGAAGCTTGGGCCAAGGGAACTGTTGTAATGCTGCAGGTAGATGTCGCCCGCATTGTCGGCGCGCAGATCCACCCAGGACACGAAGCAGCCCGTGCCGCCGTCCCAGGTCACCTTCGCCGAATGCTGGCTGCCCGGCAGGCTCACCACCGGAAGTCCGCCTCCGCCGTGCACCAGGGTGCCGTTGGCCAGCACATGCTCGATGTAGATGTTGTCATCGGCGGCGTCGCGCTTGTCCACCCAGGCGATGAAAGCGCCGCCTGCTCCGTCATGCTCCATGGTCAGGGCTTCCTGGTCGCCCACTTCGCCCACCACCAGCAGGCCATCGGGCAGGAAGGTGGCGGGAATGGTGCCCGCGCTGGTCACATGGGAGATGTAGATGTCCCAGGTGCTGCCGCGACGATCTGTCCAGGCCACCCAGGATCCACCAGCGCCATCCACGCAGTGGCTCTTGGCCATGTTCTCGCTGCCATTGGCGCAGGCCGTGCACATCACCACGCCGGCATCGGGCCAACCCGCGCCGAAGTCGCCGGTGCCCGAGCTGCCATCCACCAGACGATTCACGCGGATGTCGCCCCGGGGATCCGTGGCGAAGTCGATCCAGCTGATGATGGCGCCGCCAGCGCCGTCGCTGATGAGCACCGGGTCTTCCTGCCGGATGACATCGTCGTTGACGATGAAGGCGTCCACCGCGCCGCCATGCTCCGGATCGTTGCTGCTCCACACTGAGGGCTGGCCGGGATTGGAGGCGTCAATTTTCTGGGCGAAGAGGTCGCGCATGCCGAAGCGCGTGTCGGACCAGGCGATGATCATTTCGCCAGGGCCGCCCTCCTCCGCCGTGCGCTGCCATTCAATGTGGTAGCCCTGGCGCACGGCCACGCCGTCGGGCTGGTTGGACCAGTAGAGCGGCGGGTTCTCGGCCCACGCCGCCGCTGCCCCCAACAGACCGGCGGCCGCAAGAGCCTGCCGTGTCCAGCGCTGGGCGATGATGCGATGCATGCTATTCCCTTTCTATCTCATCCCGATTTCGTTTACACGCTCATGCGCAAGCCTCGTCATCGAGCCTTGCGTCCTTTACATGCCCAGCGGATCCTCCAGGATCACCAGGCCTTCCGTCTGATCCGCCACATAGACGCGACCACCGTCCAGATGGATGCGCCGGGCATAACCATGGGCATACTGCCAGCGTGGCGAAGGCAGGGCAGGATCCGCCAGGTCCGCCACCAGCACGCCCTTGCTGCTGTTGGCCAGGTAGGCATGTCCACCCTTCAATTCCACATCCAGGGTGGTGCCGCCGGGCTTTAGCACGCTGCGCAAATAGGGCCGGCTGGGATCCGACACATCCACCACGGCCAGCCCCTCACTGCCCAGGGCCACCGCGGCCAGGCCATCCGCCACCGAGAGGCGAAGGGCATCGCCGGGCAGGCGCAGGGAGGCGATCTCCTCCAGCTGCATGGGCATGCGCGGCCCCTGATGCTGGAAGATCTTCAGCCCATAGCGTCCGTCGGCCAGGAAGACCAGATCGCCGTCCACCTTGATGTCGTTGCCGTCGTTCTCGTAGTCCAGGAAGGTGTCCACGAAATCCGTGGTGGGATTGTCTCCCTGCATGAACCAGCGGGCGGGATCCTCCGGCGCCAGGCCCGCCGTGTCCAGCGGGAAGGCGTGCAGGCTAAGGCCGTCGCTGCGATCGCTGTAATAGAGGTAGGCCATGCCATCCTCCACCACGGTGGCCACCTCGTTCACCCCGCTGGCGAAGAAGGTGCGCAGGTATCGAGGGGCGGCGGCGTTCTGGGCGTCCATCACCAGCAGATTGGTGGAAAGTTTCAGGAAGAGGAAACGATCCGCCAGCAGATGGGTGCTGATGTAAGCCACATCTCCCGGCGCGTAAAGGCTGTCGATGCCCGGGGCGCCGCCGGCGGGAAAAGGAGCGGCCTCGCTGGCGCGGGAGAAACTGAGCACACCGGCGCGCTCATTGGCGGCCACAAAGAGAGTCTGGGAGCCAATGGCCACATCCGCCACCTCGTCAAAGGTGTCGGTCCATACGCCCACCAGATTCAATTCGCTTTGCAGGGCGTCCTCGCGTTCCGCGCAGGACTGCAATCCGGCCAGGGCCATCAGCCCGGCCAGCAGGATCATGCGTCTCATGGCTTTGGCAATATCCTTCACTTGGCTGGAGGTGCCGGACGCACCTTCCATGGTGACCCGTCAGGATCATTAAGCAAAAATCGTTCCAGCTTGTCCATGTACATTAAATACATCATGACAAGTTGAACGAACAGATTTTCCTGGGCGAGGCCGCAAATCTGTAAACTCTGCCTGACAATGGCGGGGCTTTCTTAAGGACGAAGAACCCGGTCCGCCCCGGCCATCACCGTGATGGTCTTGTCCATGCTGCCCACTTCGCCAATGAGCAATTTGTCCCGCAAACCCATGGCGTCCAGGCAGGTGCCACAAGTTGCAATGCGCGCCCCGGCGGCTTCCAGGGTCTTCAGCGAGTCCAGCACGGGACTGCCCTCCGTGGTGAGCAGAACCCCGTGGTTGACGCAGCCCACCACATCCACCGGTGTGCCCGATGCCGCGAGCTCCTTCAAGAATGACGCCATCAGTTTGCGGCCAAGGGCATCGTCGCCCTGGCCCATGCGGTCGCTGCTCAGGTAAAGGAAAGTCATCTCGTCGTCCTTGCTGTGTTTTCCATGTGTCAGGCGATGCCGAAGTCTTCCTGACCCAGGCCGCCGGTCGCCTCCAGCCAGTCCGCCACACGGTCGGCGGCGGCGGGTACATCGTTGTCGCTCAGGTCCACTTCCAGACAGGGCAAACGGCTGGAGCGCACCAGTTCCCGCATGCGTTCCTGCTCCTCCACAAAGGGCGACAGCTCCGCGTATTGGGCGGGATTGCCGGACACCTGCAGACGCCGTTCCCGCGCCTGGGCGAAACTGTCCGCGCGGCGATGGCAGAACACCAGGCGGAACCCCAGCTCGTCCAGCCCCTCCTCCAGCCAACTGAAGTCCGGCGCCCGGCCGTGAAGGCGCTCCTGCACGCACTTGGTGGACAAATGGAAGCGGTCGATGATCCAGCTGTACCAGCGCTGCAACTGAAAGAGCCTCAGCCATGTGCGGTAAGTCTCCAGCGCGCGTTCCTCCTCGTGGGGGGCATAGTTGATCAGGCCCCGGCCCCAGGGGAAATTGGTGAAGGCGCACCACTCGGCGCTGATGATGGGCGAATGGTAGCGGTAACGGCGCGGCCCCACGATGCGAGTGTGCTCATTCAAAGTGAAGGCCAGCTCCGTCTTGAAAGTGAGGCGCGTGCCTTCCAGGATGATCTTTGGCGTCAGCTTCATCCACTCCACCCTTCCAACAGCTTCAGGGCCATGCTCATTCATGAAAACGGGGCCCGTGGGCCCCGTCCAAACTGGCACTTTTCCGCGCTTCACAACCAGGAGCGCGTGTAGTCCTGGTCTTCAATCTGCGCCGCCTGGCGGGCCACCTTCAGGGGCCGGAAAGTGTCGATCATCACCGCCAGCTCATCCGTGCTTGGCTGGCCCACGCTGGCCTCGGCCCGGCCCGGGTGCGGCCCGTGGGTAAGGCCGTCGGGGTGCAGGGTAATGCTGCCGCTCTCGATGCCCTTGCGGCTCATGAACTCGTTGGACGCGTAATAGAGCACTTCGTCCGTCATGACATTGGCGTGGTGGTAGGGCGCCGGCACGGCCTCCGGGTGGAAATCGTAGAGGCGCGGCACGAAGCTGCACACCACGAAACCGTCGGCGGCGAAGGTTTGATGCACGGGGGGCGGCTGGTGGATGCGCCCCACGATGGGCTCGAAGTCGTGGATATTGAAGGCCCAGGGATAGTAATGGCCGTCCCAGCCTTCCACATCGAAGGGATGGTACTGCAGGATGAACTCGGTCAGCGTGTTGCCCTGCTTCACCACCAGGGGGAACTCGCCCTCCTCGTCCCTTGTCTCCAGGCCCTGGGGCAGGCGGATGTCCCGCTCGCAAAAAGGGCTGTGCTCCAGGAGCTGGCCCAGTTCACTGCGGTAGCGTTCCGGCGTGCGGATCCAGCTGGCGCTCTCCACCACCAGCAGGTGTGCCTGGCCTTTGGATTGGTCCAGCCTCCAGCGGTGCAGCACGCCCCGTGGGATGACCACATAGTCGCCGGGACCTACTTCCAGGCGGCCGAACTGGCTCTCCAGCACGCCGCCGCCATCGGCCACATAGACCAGCTCATCGCCCTGGCCATTGCGGTAGAAGAACTCATCCGCGTGGTCCGGCCGGCAAATGGAAATGGCCACATCGTGGTTGAAGAGCAGGGGCACACGGCCAGCGACAACGCCGCCACCCACGGGCAGGCGCTTGCTGAAGAGGTGGCGCATGGCCAGGCCCTGCTCCTCCTCCGCCTCCCACTGCAGTTTCGTCATGAGGCGTCGCCCCAGCACAGCGGCGGGGCGGTTCAGGTGATACATCAGGGATGATGGGCCGGTGAAGCCCTTGTTCCCCACCAGCTCCTCGTAGATGAAGCGCTCACCCGGCCGCACCACCACATGGCGCTTGCGCGGGATCCTGCCCTGGCTGTGATAGATGGGCATGGGTCCTCCCTACAGGGTGCCGCGCAGCTGCTGCTCGCGCTCAATGGATTCGAAGAGGGCCTTGAAGTTGCCCTTGCCGAAGCTCTGGCTGCCGCAGCGCTGGATGATCTCGTAGAACAGGGTGGGGCGGTCCTCCACCGGCTTGGTGAAGAGCTGCAAGAGGTAGCCCTTGTCGTCCCGATCCACCAGGATGCGCTGCTCGCGGATGGCGTCCAGGTCCTCCTTGATGGGGCCCACCCGCTCCGTCACCGTCTCGTAGTAGGTGTCGGGCACTTCCAGGAACTGCACGCCGTTGGCGCGCAGCTGGCGCACCGTGGTGAGAATGTCGTCCGTGAGCAGGGCCACATGCTGCACGCCGGCGCCACCGTGGAACTCCACATACTCCTGGATCTGACTCTTCTTCAGCCCGGGGGCGGGTTCGTTGATGGGGAACTTGATGATGTTGTTGGGCGCCGCCATCACCACGGATCGCAGGGCCGTGTACTCCGTGGAGATGTCCTTGTCGTCGAAGGAAAGGAAGCGGCGGAAGCCCAGCACCTTTTCGTACCAGGCGGCCCACTCCTCCATCTGGCCTTCCTCCTGGTTGCCCACCACATGGTCCACCATGCGGAAGCCCACGCCCTCGCCGGGCAGGTCCTGGGCCGTGAAACCGGGCAGGAAGGGGCCCGTGTAATCCAGATGCTGGATGAAGCTGTGCACCGTGTCGCCATAGATCTGCACCACTGCGCGCAGCACGGCACCGTTGTGGTCGCGCTCCTCCACGGGCTCCTGCACGGCGGTGGCGCCATTGGCCACGGCCAGGTGGAAGGCCTCGGCGCAATCGTCCACCTCAAAGGCCAGATCGCACACGCCGTCGCCATGGCGGGCCAGGAAGCGGCTGATGGCATTCTCCCGCGGACTAAGGGAAGCGGTGAGCACCAGGCGCACCTTGCCCTGGGCCATCACGAAGGAACAATGCTCCTGGCAGCCCGTCTCCAGACCCTTGAATGCGGAGCGGGAAAAGCCGAAGGCCTTGCGGTAGTAGTACTCGGCCTGCAGGGCATTGCCCACATAGAACTCCACATGGTGCAGGCGGCGCAGCTGGGGATGCTCTCCCATCACGATCTCCACTCTTGTTGGTTGTTGTGCGTTTTCATCAAAGGGCCAGAAGGCCCAGGGCCACCCAGGCCGCCAGCAGCGCCACTCCACCCAGGGGTGTGACCGCACCCAGCCAGCGCTGGCCGCTCAAGGCCATGGCGTACAGGCTTCCACTGAACAGCAGGATGCCCAGGATGAACAGGATGCCGGCGATGCGGGCGGTGCGAGAGGGCTCGGGCAGAAGGCCCAGAGCCAGGAGCGGCACTGTGTGGATGGCCTGGTAAAGCACAGCGGTGCGCCACCAGTCCGTGGCCTGGACTGTTAGAGTCTCTTTCAGGGCATGGGCGCCAAAGGCCCCCAGCGCCACCGCCAGGAATCCATTCACCGCGGCGGCCAGCCAGAATGCGTTCAGTTGCACAGTGCCAATCCCCTTTCCACCAGTTGCGCCGCCTCTGGACCGGTGGCGGCGTAGTGATTCAACCAGGCCAACAGGGAATCCCGGCGGGCGGGCGGCAGGCATTCGCCGAACTCCACCAGCTCCAGGCGCAGCAGCCAATCCTGGGGATGCAGGCGCTCCAACTCGTCGGCCACGGCCTCCAGTCGGCAGCAGGCTTCGCTGGAACGGTCGCCGGATTCCCGCAGGGCACGCACCTCGCCGTAGAGCTCGGCCAAGCGGCGCTTCGCCTCATCCATGTTGCTCTTCATCTCCGGTCGCACGGCGGGAAGGTCCTGGGCGTCCACCAGACGGTCCGCCCAGCCGCCGCAAACCGACTCCACCGCAAGGGCGCAAGCCAGGTCGAAGTGGCCCCAGGCGGGGTCGAAGAGCAGTTCGTCGTCCCAGGTGAGGCGGCAATCGTCGAAGCGGACAAGACGGTTGCGGCCATCGGCCTCCATGATCTCTGTCAGGCGGCCTTCCAGCACGATGCCGGAGGCGAAGTGCATGCGACCCGTGCGGCCTTCGCCAAATCCCAAGGCGTGCAGTTCCTGGGCCGTCAAGGTGGCGGCGCCCTCCTGGCGGCCTTCAAGCGGACCCATGGGCATGCTGAAGCCATGGGCATGGCTGTCCCGGCCGTGGCCGCGCAGGGGCTCGTCGTCGGCGCTGAGCAGCACGGGCCCGCTCCAGCGCAGGAAGGCCGGCCGGCCGGCCTTGTCCAGACGCAGATCCTGCAACACGCCGCCCACCTGCAGGCCGCCATCCAGCCGTGTGGTGGTGGGAGCCTTGGCCTTCTGCGCCTTCTCCAGCGCCTCCAATCCGCCCCGGCGGTGGGCCATGCCCTGGGCATAGCGCTCAAGCACGGTCATGAGATGGGGGAAATCCGGTGTGACAAAAAGCTGGGGTTGCGGCTTGGTGATATCGTAGCCCTGGTGCACGCAGCTTTCGTCCAACAGAACGCGACGCACGCGGGGATCCAGGCAGCTCCAGCTTTCTCCGGCGGAGGAGAGAAGACCGGCGCCATAGATGCGCGGATCCTCCAGGCTGCCCACCAGGCCGTACTCCACCGTCCACCAGTACATGCGGCTCAGCTCGGCGGCCTCGCTGATCCAGTCCACCTGGGCGGCGGTGTGGTCCAGCATGGCCTCAGCCTCCTCAACCTGCCGGGTTGTGGCGGCGGGATCCTCCTTCACCTCGCTCAGGTGGCGGATGGCGCGGTACATGGCCATGTCCTGGCTGCTGTAGATGGCCAGGCGGCTGATTTCGCCATAAGCGCGCAGGTAATCGCTGTAATGCGGATCCGCGATGATGGGGGCGTGGCCCGCCGCCTCGTGCACCACATCCGGTG
Organism: uncultured bacterium; assembly: GCA_903910645.1. Lineage (GTDB taxonomy): Bacteria > CAIWAD01 > CAIWAD01 > CAIWAD01 > CAIWAD01 > CAIWAD01. The sequence continues at coordinate 14,016 of CAIWAD010000172.1, forward strand.
CCGGCGTGTAGAGGATGTGATCCATCTGGCGCATGTCGCAGGCAATGGGCAGAATGCCCAGGCTCTGGAACTCCATGAAGGTCTGGGGCGGGATGAAGCCGGACACCGCCACGGCGCGCCAGCCGATGGCCCGCATCTTCTCGTCCATTTCACCAATGAGCGGAATGCGCTCCACGTCAATGCCCGTGCGGCGCAGGCCATCCATGTAGGCTTCGTGGGCGGCCTTGGCGAAGAAGGCGCCGTTCACGCGCAGGATGTAGCGCCAGGCGGCGTGATCCATGGGCGTGTAAAGCTCCGGGCGCTGCTCCACGATCCAGGCCTGCAGATGGGACGGAATATCCACGATGGCCTCCCTCCGCTTGATGGCACGCGCTTCCCGTGCGGGCGCAGGGTCGGCCTGCAGGGAGCTTGTCCCCGAATCCATATGGGCTCCAGTGCGCTTGAAGTAGGATGGGCTTCAGCCCATCCGTGGGTGACGATGAGGGCTCGCGCCGTGCGGAACATCCATGACCATCCCGCTGTGCGGCACCCCATTGAAAATAGGGAGAGGGCCGTGGGGCGGCAACGCACCATGCCGAGGGAATGGGTTAATTCATCAACACGCATAGCCGCCGTCAATTGACGCTTGGCGTCTCCGGCAACCCTGCTTCCCCGCGAAAGAGACCCTCCCTGTCCACCAGGCGCCAGTGCAGCAGACGCAGGGCCAGCCACGCGCTAAGGCTGACGGACGCAAGAATGGCCAGCATGATCATCATCTGGTAACCAATGGCCGTGGCCGGCGGGCTCCCGCCCAGGATCTGCCCGGTCATCATGCCGGGAATGGACACAAGACCGATGGTGGCAGTGGTGTTCAGCGTGGGCAGCAGGGCCAGTCGCAGGGCCCCGCTGGAAAAACGACGGCGTGCTTCGTCCACCGAAGCCCCCAGGCCCAGCAGGAGATCCCATTCCCGACGGCCTTCCGCCCCCAACAGTCGGGCGGACTGCTTTTCCAGCGCCAGCGTTATGCCGTTCATGGAATTGCCCAGGATCATGCCGCCCAGGGGAATGGCATACCGTGCGTACAGGAGCGGATGAGGACGCACCACCACGGCCAGGCAATAGGCCAGCACCGTGCCGCCTCCGGCGCACAGGACTGCCAGCAGCATCAAGGGAAGGCCGGGAAGCTTCAAGCCCGTGCGGCTCAAAATGGTGTGGGCCGCCGCACCCTGCATCACCAGCAGCCAGCCCACGGTAAGCAGGGAGTGGTTTACGCGGAACAGGACCTCCAGCACCAGACCCAGGGCCGACAGCTGCAGCACCATGCGGGCCAGGGCGCCCAGCAGTTGCTTTCCCAAAGGCAGGCGCATGTCGTGGAAAACCCACAAAGGCGCCAGAGCCAGCAGAAAGGCCAGCCCCAAGCCCAGCATGCCCAGCTCGGCGACGCCTTCAGTTTTCATGAAGCGCCCCCTGCCTCAACTCAAAGCGTTGGGCGCAGGCCTCCGCCCAACGCTCCTCGTGGCTGACCACCACCACCGGCGGCCGCCCCGCCGCCATTACGGCGGACATCACCAGGTTGGCCGCCGCTTCGTCCAGACCCGCCGTGGGTTCATCCAGGAGCAGCAGATCCAGGGGGAGCAGCAACCCACGCAGCAGGGCCGCACGCAGGGTTTCGCCACCACTCAGTCGGGAAGGATCCTGATCCAGGGGAAGATCCAGGCCCAACTGGCGCAGGCCCTCCTGCAACTGGTCTTCCGATGGCAAGGCCAGTCCGCGCAGACTGAGTCCCAGGCAAAGACTCTCCCGCAGACTGGCTCCTTTCAGCAATGGCCGCTGATCCACCATGTGCGCAATCAGTCGATGCTCCGCCAGCCGCCCTTCCAGCGACAGGCCCTGCCAGGTAATGCTCCCGCCTCGCGGACGGGCAAGTCCAGCCATGAGGCGCAGTAGGGAACTCTTGCCACTTCCCGAGGCACCGCGCAGCAGCAGGCCCTGCCGGGGATCCAATCCCAGGCTGAGCGGCCCCGCCAGAATGCGGGGACCGGGGGCCAGTACAAGCTTGTGCAGTTGAAACACCTGACCGCTCCTAATGCAATCCAAACATTGGAACTTCACCCTCGGGCGCGGGGCATTGCAGCCCCAAATTCGTCAATCCAGTCGGGAGCGACACATGGACAAGCTGGACATCCTGGTGGTGGAGGACGAGCCCGATATCCTGGAACTCCTTCGTCATGTGTTGGAGAAGGACGGCCACATGGTGCGCACGGCGGAAACGGGCGAAGAGGCCCTGCAGAAGCTGCGCATGGCAACGCCACAACTGCTGTTGCTGGATTTGATGCTCCCCGGCATGGACGGTCTTGAGCTGTGCCGCCGCGTGCGCCAGAACCCGGACACGAGGGATCTGCCGGTGATCATGCTCACTGCCCGTGGCGAGGAGAATGATGTGGTGGCGGGCCTGAACCTGGGCGCCGATGACTACATCACCAAACCGTTCAGCCCCCGCGTGCTCATGGCCCGCCTGCAGGCGGTCATCCGCCGCCGCCATGAAGAAAAGACACCGGCAGTGGAGCTGGAAGTTATGCGTCGCGGTCCCCTCACCCTTCATCGGGGCCGGCGTGAAGTGCTGGTGGATGGCCAGCTCCTTGGACTTACCTGGAGCGAGTTCCAAATCCTTGCCCTGCTGGCGGCGCGGCCAGGCTGGGTTTTCACCCGCTATCAGATTGTGGACGCCGTGCGTGGCGAGGACTATGATGTGACCGAGCGTGCGGTGGATGTGCACATGGTGGGCTTGCGCCGCAAACTGGGCATCCATGGTCAACTTCTGGAGACCGTGCGCGGTGTGGGTTACCGTTTCCAGGACACGGAATTCTAGACTTGACCCAGGCCCGCCCGGGCCACGGCCTCATTGCTACCTTCCATCCAACAACGCGATGAATGGCGGCCAGTCCGCCGGGAAGGTTTCATGACGCCCGATCCCATCTCCCTTGTCCTCAGCTCCAGCCAGGAGATGTACCTGAAGACCATCTTCCTTCTGTGTGAGGAGCAAAAGGTGGCCCGCGTGAAGGACATCGCGGCCAATTTGAATGTGACCATGTCCTCGGTGAACGGGGCCATCAAGGGTCTCACGGATCGAGGCTTCTGCCGCCACAGCCGCTACGGCTATGTGGATCTCACGGACGAAGGCCGGGATCTTGCCCTTGCCGTGCTGGACAAGTACCGCGTGCTGACGCGCTTCCTCCACGAGATCCTGGGAGTGGATTCCCGCACGGCGGACGCCGACGCCTGCGAAATGGAGCACATTGTCACGCCCCAGACCCTGGACCGCATCGGCACATTCCTGGATTTCATCGACGAGGGGGGAAAAGAATCCGCCCAGTGGGTGAGGCGCTACCGCGATTTCCTGGAGAGGCGCTTGAAGGACGAAAGCGCCGAGGGCTGAAGCCTCGGACAGAACGGGGTCTTCTTGGGATTTCGCCCCCTTGGATGCCGCAGTGCGGCCGTGACCATGGGCAAGCAAAACCCGCCACCAGCCAACAACAAAACAGGGGGCCATCCGGCCCCCTGCTTGTTCCCCAAAGCCACCGCCCGCGCGGGGCGGCCCCTTCCACTTCATTTCCGCAACAATGCGCCCACCAGGAGCGTCCCCCGGCGGCAGGCGCCTGTCAAATTCCCAAGGTGTGCAGCGGCACCAGGCTGAAGAGCCCCGCCACCAACAGCAGGCCCACTCCCAGGCTGAGCAGCACGGCGCGATCCGGCGCGGCGCCGGGGGCCTTGTCTTCCTGCAGGTGCATTTCGCGCCAGGCCAAGAGCTGCACGCGGACACCCGACAGCGCGTGGCCCAAGGAATGGTCGTGGTGGTGGCCGAAGGCCTGCTGATGCGTGATGGTGAAATGCCGTGCCATGATTTCCTCCCCTGTTACGGCAAGGAAGAATGCCAATGGCGTGCCAGAATTCATGCCCTGGAAACGCTTTATCCAACAACGACTTGGCTTGGAAGGAGCATCCTGGCATTTTCAGCTTTTGGTGGAAATGCACCAGTCCAAGCTGAAAGAAAATGGGGCATTTCACCCAAGTGGTCATAATGCCCCATTCAATTTCAATGAAGAATCAGCCTTGAATCTCCGCCTTCACCGTGATTTGCGGCGGCTGATGCAGGTGCTGCTTCACCGCGCACAATTCGGCGCTGCGGACAACCGCCTCACGATGCTTCTCCGGAAATCCCGCTGGCAGCTGCACGGTGATATGCAGAGCGCCAATGCGGTGGGCGGTGGGATCCGGCACGATCTCCATGGACAAGCCCAGGCCTTGGGTGTCCAGGCCGCGGGCGTCGCAAAAGCCCTTCACATAGATGCCGGCGCAGGTGGCCATGGATGCCAGAAAGAGGTCGAAGGGCTGGGGCGCGCTGCCCTCACCGCCACCACGGGGCGACTGGTCGGTGTGGATGGTGAAACCGTTGTAATGGGCGTCCACTTTCTTGCCGCCGGGGAAGCTCACCGTCATCTGGGCCATGGTTCCATCCTTCCTGAAGGGTTCGACTTGCAACCTGCCCTCATTCTCCGTGGCAGGCGGGCACAAGTAAGGGCTTTTATTTCTATTCTGCAACTATTTTTCTCTGAAATTGTTGTCCGTAAGAAAGAGCCATCCCCACCCGCATGCTATCATGGCCGCGCCCTGCAGCCAGCGCTGGGCAGAGGATCTGTCTCCACGGATTGACGGATGATGTAGGGTGATTGCCTTGGCGCCAGGCTGTCCTGCAAGGGCACTGGAGGAAGGCAGGCAACCCGCATCCGGCCTTCCACGGGAGTGGTCCACCAGGAGCCCCCACACCGTCCACCTACCAACAGGAAAACCATGTCCGGCTCTTCTCCTCTCATCCCTGTGGCGGAGGCCTTCCGCTTGTTCCAGGCGTCCTGCCCGAAGTGGGGGGAAGAGTCCTTGCCGTTGCCAATGGCACGGGGCCGCGTGCTGGTGCAGGAATTGCGGGCCCAAGAGGATTGGCCGCCCTTTCCGCGGGTGATGATGGACGGCGTGGCCCTGGACTCCACATCACCAGCGTGGCGAGGGGCCTGGTTGCCGGTGCAAGGCGTGCAGGCGGCGGGGGATCCACCTCTGGTGCTGGCCGCGTCCCACATGGCCATTGAAGTGATGACCGGCGCCTTCCTGCCCCAGGGCTGCGATTGTGTGGTACCAGTGGAGGATCTGGAATTGACCCGGGATGCCGTGCGCCTGCGTCCAGAGGCCCTTGCGCGCCCCGGCCTCCATGTGCACGCGCGGGGCAGCGATGCGCGGCATGGAGATCTGCTCCTGCCCCGTGGCACTCTCTTGCATGGCCCCGCCTTGGCGGTGGCCGCGGCGGCTGGAGCCAGCCAGGTCCTGGTGGGCCGGAAACCCAGGGTGGTGATTCTGGCCACTGGCAAGGAGCTGGTTCCCATGGAGGCCACGCCACTTCCCTGGCAGATCCGCGCCAGCAACGGCCCAGCCCTGGTGGCATCCATGGAGCATGCTGGCTTTCCCGTGCAAGGCCAGGCCCTGCTGGATGACAATCCCGACACGCTGCGCCAGGCCATTTCACAAGCCCTGGACGAGGCGGATGTGCTGGTCCTTTCCGGCGCGGTGTCCAAGGGGCGCTTCGACCATGTGCCCGCCCTGTTGAAGGATGCAGGCTGCCGCATCCTGTTCCACGGTGTGGCCCAGCGCCCGGGCAAGCCGCTGCTGGCGGCATTGCGCGAAGGTGGCCGGCCCACCCTGGTCATGGGTCTGCCAGGCAATCCGGTGAGCGCGCTGTGCACGCTCCATCGCTACCTGCTGCCAGTGCTGGAGCAGCAATTGGGTCTTCCCGCCCGGGAGGCGCCTGTCCGGGTGGCTTCGGATCATCCACGGCACCCGCGCTTCACTCTTTTCCTCCCCGCCAGGCTGGTGGTGGATGAAACAGGCTGCCGCCACGCCCAGCTGCTCCCCACCTCCAATAGCGGAGACTTCGCGCCCCTGGCGGGCACGCAGGGATTTGTGGAGATTGAACCCGGACCGCCACCCCCACCGGAAGGGCGAGTGGCGTCCTTCCATCCCTGGAGTTGACCATGCCTTTGCTTTTGGATCCAGCGGGCCGCCGCATGCGCAAACTGAGGCTCTCCTTGACGGACGCCTGCCAGTTGCGCTGCTTCTACTGTCTGCCCCACACGCCGCGTTTCCTGCCCCACCGGGATCTGCTGACCCCGGCGGAGCTTCTGCCCATGGTGGGGCGACTGGTGGAGTTGGGACTGGACCAGGTGCGCATCACTGGTGGAGAGCCCACCGTGCGCCCGGAACTGCTGGACATTGTGCGCGGCCTTGGCCGCCTTCCCCTGGAACGCCTGGGCATGACCACCAATGCCCTGCGGCTGGAGGCCTTGCTGCCAGCCCTGTGGCGGGCGGGCCTGCGCAATGTGAACATCAGCCTGGACAGTCTGCGTGAAGAGGTCTACGCCCGCATCACTGGTGGCAGGCGTCCGGAAGATGTGTTGCGCGCCGCCCTGAAGGCCCGGGACATGGGCTTCGAGGTGAAGCTGAACACCGTGCTCTTCCGTGGCTTGAACCAGGACGAGGTGGTGGACTTCCTGCGCTTTTCCGAGCGCGAGGCCATTCCCGTGCGCTTCCTGGAACTGATGCGCATTGGTCCGGCGCACCGCGAGCAGCGCAGCCTCTTCATCGCTGCCAGCGAGGTGATTGAAGCTCTGCGCCACGCAGGCGAGACGCTGCGACCATTGCCCGGTCCGCCCGACGCCACCGCCTTTGAGTACGCCACGGCGGCGGGAGCGCGCGTGGGTTTCATTGCCAGTGAATCCCAGCCTTTCTGCGCCGGGTGCTCTCGCCTGCGCCTGTCCGCCACCGGCTTCCTGCGCGCCTGCCTGATGCAGGAGGACGGCCTTGCCCTGGGCGGACTGCCGCTGGAGGACTATCCCGCCGCCCTGCGGTCGGTGATGGCGCGCAAGCCACTGGACCGCCTGCCCCACACGGAGCAGCTCATGAACCGCATTGGAGGATGAGCGTGGCCGATCTGTCCCACCTGGATGCCCAGGGCCGCCCCGCCATGGTGGATGTGGGGGCCAAGGACTCCACCGCCCGCCGTGCCCTGGCGGAGGCCCGGGTGTGGCTTCCGCCCGTGGTAAGTGCCCTGCTTGAGTCCGAGGGCCCGCGCAGCGCCAAGGGTCCCGTCTACACCACCGCCATCATTGCCGGAGTGCAGGCCGCCAAGCGCACGGGCGAACTCATTCCTCTGTGCCATCCCTTGCCCCTGGAGCATGTGGCCGTGCGCATCCACTCTGAAGTGGCTGATCAGGGCGAAGGCGCCTGGGCCGTGGTGCGCTGTGAGGCCTCCCTTCATGGCCGCACGGGTGTGGAAATGGAAGCCCTCACGGGAGCGGCGGTGGCGGCGCTGACCATTGTGGACATGTGCAAGGCCCTGAGCGTGGAGCTGCGCGTTGAAGGCCTGCGTCTGCTTGAGAAGGAAGGTGGCCGCCGACGCGTGGTGAATGGGCGGGAAGTGTCGGCATGACGGACGCTTCCTGTGGACATGCCAATGGAGGCGCCGGACACTTCCATGCACGGGAGCTGCAACTGCAGGGCGTGGCACCAGCCCAGCTCAGTCGCGCCGCCACAAGCCTGATCCTGGCCCTATCCGCCCACGGCTCAGTGGGCGTGGTGCACACCCGGGCATCCGTTGAGGAATGGCGGCTGCACAAAGGGCGCGAAACGCCACGCCAGTTAAGGCTCAATACTACGGACGATCCGGCGCGACGCGTGCTGTTGGCGCAGGCCTTCTTCCAGGATGCCTGGGTCCTGCTGCACCTGGGAGGAGCGCGGCGTCCACAAGCGTTGTCGCTGGAGGTGGGAGATGGGGCAAAGGGCTTGCACATATGCCTGGAAGGCGGTGAGCCTTGTGCATTGGAAGTTCTTCCCGCCATGGTGGAGCAGCTCGTGGCGCGGTGGAGCCAAACGGCCCTTCCGCTGATGGGCCTGGTCCTGTCCGGCGGGAAGAGTCTTCGCATGGGCCGGGACAAGGCGCTGTTGGAGTGGGAAGGGGAAGCCCTGGTCCTGCGCCAGGCCCGCTTGTTGAAGGAATGGTGCGATCAGGTTTTTCTTTCCGCCCGCTCCGGCCAGGGGCGCGACGCAATGGGGCCAACCGTGCTGGAAGACCGCCATTCATGTCCTGGGCCAATCGCTGGCATTCTCACGGCATTGGAGGAGAATCCCCAGGCCGCGTGGCTTGTTCTGGCCTGCGATCTGCCCCTGGTGGACAACTCCGTCCTGCAAGCGCTGGTTGCCGGACGCGACCCCATGGGGCATGGCACGGCCTTTCGTTCTCCCCATGACAAACGGCCTGAAGCCCTGTGCGCCATTTGGGAACCCGCCGCCCGCGCATTGATCCTGCGGGCGCTGGCGGCAGACATGCAGTGTCCACGCCGCATCCTGGGCATGGGAAACACGCGTCTGCTGGATCCCGGCTCGGCCCACTTCCTCTTCAATGTGAACCGCCCGGAGGATCTGGTGCAGGCCAGACAAGGCCGCCAACTTCCTCCCCACCACAAGGATGCACCATGAAGTTGAGCCTGCGCTGGGTGGCTTTGTTGCGCGACGAGCGCGGTCTGGCCCACGAGGAGTTGGACTGGCCGGGGGGTGACTTGGCCGCCCTCTACGCGGAACTGCGGAAGCGCCATGGGTTCAGCCTGCCGCCGGAGCGCGTGCTGGTGGCGCTCAATGAAGAGTTCGCCCAATGGACGGACGAGCCCCGTCCGGGCGATGAGGTGGTCTTCCTGCCGCCGGTGGCGGGCGGATGAGCAACTTCCAATTGCAGGATGGCGCCCTGGACGAGGGCCAGCTGGCCGCTGAGTTGGTCCATGCGGGAGCAGGGGCCCTGGTGGGTTTCGCCGGAAGGGTGCGCAACCACCACGAAGGCCGCCCGGTGCTGGCGCTGGATTATGAGGCGCTGGATGCCCTGTGCCGCAAGGAGGGGGCGCGGGTGCTGGACGAAGCCCTCCAACGCTTTCCCGTGATGGCCGTCCGCTGTGTGCACGGCCTTGGCCACATGGAGCCCGGCGACTGCGCCGTGTGGGTGGGCGTGCTGGCGGTTCACCGCCGGGAGGCCTTCACCGCCGCGTCGTGGATCATTGATGAAGTGAAACGGCGCCTGCCCATCTGGAAATGCGAGCACTACGCCGATGGCACGCGCCAATGGGTGAATTGCCTGGCCTGCGCCCACGGCACGGAGGATTCCCATGTTTGATTCACCCGGATTGACCCAGGCGGAGCGCGCCTGGTACCAGAGCCAGTTGGCACTGCCGGAGCTGGGCGAGGCGGGCCAGCAGCGCCTGAGGGCATCCCGTGTCCTGGTGGTGGGCGCGGGAGGCCTGGGTTGCCCCGTGCTGATGGAACTGGCCATAGCGGGAGTGGGCTTCCTGCGCATTTGCGAGGCCGATACCGTGGAAGCGCACAACCTGCACCGTCAGCCGCTCTACACGGCCACCCAGGTGGGCCAGCCCAAGGGACGCCTGGCGCGCATTCGTCTGCAGGAAATGAATCCGGCCCTGCAGGCGGAGTGGGAGCCCCGCGCCTTTACCCAGGCGCACGCGGCGGAGATGCTGCATGGGATGGATCTGGCGCTGGACTGCGGCGACAACCTGGAGCTCTCCTTTGCCATGAACGACGCCTGCCTGCGCGCCGGTGTGCCTTTGGTGTGCGCCGCCGTGCACCGCTGGGAGGGCCAGGTGTGGAGCCTGAAGCCAGGCGGCCCGGGCGGTTGTTTGCGCTGCCTGTGGCCACAGCAGCCCCCGGAGGCATCGAGCTGCACGCGCAGCGGCGTGCTGGGCGCCATCACCGGCCTGGTGGGATCCTGGCAGGCGGTGGAAGCCCTGCGCCTCCTCCTCCATCTTCCCCACACCCTGGAAGAGGAGATGCTGCTGGTGGATGTCCGGGAGTCCTCCTTGCGTCGCGTGCGCCGTCAGCGCAGGCAGGGCTGTCCCGCCTGCTCGCCACACCCCGAGATTCCTGTCATGGCGCCGCATGTGGATGAGCAGGAGGTTGAGGGCCAGGATGCGCAGCTTAGCGCATGGCGGCATGCCACCGTGGTGGATTTGCGTGAAGTGGGCGAACCCGGCTGTCCCATTCCACCCGGCTTGCGCGTGATTCACCGGCCCTTGAGCGGCCTGCACTTCCCCGACCATGGACTGCCGGAGGACGATCTCCTGGTGGTGTGCGCCCACGGTGTGCGCAGCTTGTGGGTGGTGAACCGTCTGCGGGCCCTGGGCCATGAGCGTTGCTGGAGCTTGAAAGGCGGAATGGAAAGGTAGCGCGCGCCAAAACCCCACCGCAGCACTCATACTTGAGCCACGGATTCCTTCAAAGCGCAGCGTCTCTCCTGCCCTGCGCCTGGTCATCCCAGTAAAAGCTGGGATCTCTTGTCAGCATGGATTCCCGCTTTCGCATACATGACAGGTCCGTGTTCTGCTCTCGTCACAGTGCCAGCCTTGTCGCCACCAAAACAAGCGTCCCCATCTTTTTACTGACAATTCTTTCGCAAAAAGCCTGTCAATCTCTTGACTTTCACTTGTCGGCCTGCTAACATGTCGCATATCCGGTTATGCGGATTTATTCATGAGGACAAAATGAAGCGAAGCAATCAGCAGATCCGACGCGCCAGCCTTGTGTTCAAGGCTCTGGCCCATCCTCATCGGCTGCGCATCGCCTGCTTGCTCATAGACAACGGCCCCATGAGCCAGAAGCAGCTGGTGGAAGAGCTGGCCCTTCCCCAAAGCACGGTGGCGCGCTTGCTGGAGCCATTGCGCGCCACTGGCCTGGTGGTGGCCCTGCGACAGGGCACTGAAGTGAGCCTGAGTGTGCCGGGGGAAATGCTTAGCCAGATACTGGACTCCATGTGCGTGTGGTTTGAGGACAAGGCGGCCCGGGAGGCCAAGGAGGACGAGATGGCGACAGGTAGTGCCCAATGAGGGCGCCTTGGCTGGTGGCCCTGGTGGGCGTGGTGGCCGCGGGCAGCCTGGTGGCGGGCCTGTGGCTGGGTGGCGGAGCCAAGGACAAGGCCCCGGAACCCCGCTTCAGCACGGCCGTGAAGACCACCCCGAAGAATCCGCTGGCGGGGCGCAGCAAGCCCCACCTGGACCACAGCGCCTTCTTCCCGGACAGCATCGCCACCCCCCAGGAGGTGACCCTGCGCTGCCTGGAGTGCCACAAGGACGCGGCGCACCAGGTGATGCAGACGGCCCACTGGACCTGGCTGTCCGGGGATGTGATGCGCAACGGCGAGCTGGTGCGCATTGGCAAAAAGAACCTGCTCAACAATTTCTGCATCAGCATCAACGGGAACTGGGCCAGCTGCACCAAGTGCCACGCCGGCTACGGCTGGGGCAGCGCGGACTTCGACTTCACCAAGCAGGAGAATGTGGACTGTCTGGTCTGCCACGACGGCAGCGCGGGCTACAGCAAGGGGAAGATGGGCCTGCCCGGCGAGAAGGTGGACCTGCGCGCCGCCGCGGGCAGTGTGCGCATGCCCCGGCGCGACAACTGCGGCGCCTGTCACTTCAACGGTGGCGGCGGCATGGGCGTGAAGCACGGCGATCTGGACGACAGCCTCATCAACGGCAGCGGGGACAACGATGTGCACATGGGGCGCCTGGGCTTCGACTGCGTGGACTGCCACGCCACGGAGGAGCACCGCATCCCCGGCAAGATGAACGCCACCTACTCGGACAGCACCCGCGCCCTGCGCATGGAGTGCGACGACTGCCATGGCGCCACGCCCCACGCCGATGCCCAGCTGAACAAGCATGTGGCCCGCGTGGCCTGCCAGAGCTGCCACATTCCGGCTTTTGCCCGCAAGTACCCCACCAAGATGGACTGGGATTGGAGCCAGGCCGGCGACAGCACGCGCAAGGACGATCCCCACGCCTACCTGCGCATCAAGGGCGCTTTCATCTACAAGGACAATGTGGTCCCCGAGTATGCCTGGTTCAACGGCAAGATGGAGCGCTACATCCTGGGCGACACGCTGAGCGGTCCGGACCAGGCCATGAACAAGCCCATAGGAAGCCGGGCGGACAAGACGGCCAAGATCTGGCCCTTCAAGGTCCACCGTGCGAAGCAGATCTTTGATCCGGTGAACCGCGTGCTCATTCCACCGGTCACCAGCGGAGAGGGCGGCTTCTGGACGGAGTTCGACTGGGCCAAGGCCGCCCGTCTGGGCATGGAACAGGCGGGACTTCCCTACAGCGGGAAATTCGCCTTCACCGACACGCACATGTACTGGCCCATCAATCACATGACCGCCCCCAAGGAGAAGGCCCTGGCCTGCACCGAATGCCATTCCCCTAATGGACGGCTGGACTGGCAGGCCCTGGGCTACAAGGGAGACCCCGTGGGAGGAACACGCCATGCGCGCTAGAGCATTCTTGAACCCTTATGTGGGAGGCGTCATCCTGGGCGTGGTGCTCTTCGCCTCTTTCGCCATCACCCACAGCGGGCTGGGCGCTTCCGGCGCCATCAGCCGCCTGCAGGCCGGCGTGATGGAAGTGGTGGCCCCCGGCCATGTGGACCGCACGGGCTATCTGGCGGCCATGGGCGGCGGCACGCGCATGGCCCTGAACCACAGCAGCATGTTCATGCTGGCGGGCACCTTCCTGGGTGGACTGGCTTCCGCCTTCCTGGCGGGCAGATTGAAACCGGAAGTCTGCCGCGGTCCCCAGGTGGGCAAGGGCCGCCGCCTGCTGCTCGCCCTGCTGGGCGGCACCATCATGGGTTTTGGCGCCCGCCTGGCCCGGGGCTGCACCAGCGGCCAGGCCCTTAGTGGCGGTGCCGTGCTCAGTGCCGGCAGCTGGGTCTTCATGTTCGCCGTGTTCGCGGGCGCCTACGCACTGGCCTGGTTCGTGCGTCGGCTGTGGAATTAGGAGGGCGCCATGCTTCCCCTTGATCTGGCTTCCGCGGGAGCCCTGCTCAACAATCTGGTCTTCATGCTCATCGGACTGGCCTTTGGCGCGGCGCTGGAGCAGTCGGGCTTCGGCGACAGCCGCAACCTGGCCGCACAGTTCTATCTGAAGGACATGCGCGTGCTGAAGACCATGTTCGGCGCCATCCTTACCGCCTGCCTGCTGCTCTTCCTGTCGGCGGCGTTGGGATGGCTGGACTTCTCCAAGATCTTCGTGAACCAAACCTACCTGTGGCCCGGCATCGTGGGTGGCCTGGTAATGGGCGTGGGCTTCGTCATTGGCGGCTACTGTCCGGGCACCTCCCTGGTCAGCGCAGCCAGTTTCAAGGGTGACGGCGCCATGTTCGTGGCGGGCACCGTGGTGGGCGCCGGCATTTTCGGTGAAATGGCCGACGAGATCGGCGCCTTCTGGAACGGCTCCTACACCGAACGACTGCTGCTCAGCGATGTCTTCGGCTGGAGCATTGGCGCCACGGTGGTGGCGGTGACCCTTCTGGCCCTGGTCTTCTTCTTCGCCGCGGAAAAGGTGGAGGAATGGATGGCCGGAGACGGGCCACGCTGGAAACCCACCAACCGCCGCTACCTGGGCGCCGGGGCGCTGGCGTTGGTGGTGGCCCTGTTCATCTGGGGGAAGGGCATGCCCAGCCCCGAGGAGAAGTGGGAAATCGCCGGCGGCGAGCTGCAGCCCCTGCTGGACCAGCGCGAAGTCTTCATCCACCCGCTGGAGTATGTGAAGACCTGGAATGATCCCGCCGTGCGCCTGGTGACCCTGGATCTGCGTGACAGCACGGCCTTCGCCGCCTTCCATCTGGACGCGGCGCGAAGCGTCACCTATCCCGGCCTGCTGGACAAAGAACTGGTGTTTGAACTGGATCAGCTGCCGCCCCAGGGCGTGGTGGTGCTGGTAAGCGAGGACGAGGCCATGGCCGTGTCCGCCTGGAAGCGCCTGAAAATGCAGGGCGTGAGCAACCTCTACATCCTGGATCAGGGGCTGAAGGGTTGGAGCGCGCTGTTCGCGCCACTGCAGGAGGCTCACCACGGTTTCGACCTGTCCCGTCCGCCCTCCCGCGTGCTGGAGGCTTTCCCTGAAGGCACCTGGCAGGCCAAGATCAAGCTGAAGACCGCCCGGCGCGCCGGCGGCCTGTGCAGTTGAACGCGCAATTCCGGCGCGACCCCGTGCTCGCGCCCAGTTGGAGTGACGCTCTGATGCCTTTCCTGTCCCCCTTCCGGCCGCGCGCCCTGCTGGTCAGCCTCTTGCTGCCCGTCCTGGCCGCCGCCGCCCCCCAGAATTGTGCAGGCTGCCACGAGGACAGCGTGCACGCCCAGGCCTTCGCCGCCTCCGTCCATCAGGATCTGGCCTGCACGGCCTGCCACGAGCCAAGCGCCCAGGCGGTGCCGGCGCCAGGCTGCGCCAGCGGCTTCACGCCCATGGACTGTGCGCGTTGCCACGAGCAACAGGCCGCCGAGCACACCAAGAGCGTGCACAATGGCAAGCGTCTGCCTGTGGCGTGCTGGCAGTGCCACCAGGACATCCACACGCTGGGCAGTGTGAAGGAGGACCGGCTGGCCACGGCCAAGGTCTGCGCCAGCTGCCACGAACATCAGGACGAGTACTTCCAGAGCGTCCACGGTGAGGCCCTGGCCAAGGGCAATGCCGACGCCCCGGGCTGCGTGGACTGCCACGGCACCCACAGTGTGCAGGCCGTGGACAACGACGGCCCCGGCCGCAGCCTTCACACCAGCGCCTGCATTGGCTGCCACGCGGACAGCACGCGCATGGCGGCCAGCGATGTGGAAGTGGTGGCGGCGGAAACCTTCCTGCACAGCTTCCACGGCAAGAATGTGCGGCTGGGCCATGCGGAGACAGTGGCGGGCTGCGCGGACTGCCACGGCAGCCATGGCGTGTGGCCCAGGGACGATGCCCGCAGCACCGTGCACGAAGCCAACAAGGTTGAAACCTGCCGCCAGTGCCACGCAGGCGCAAGCGCCTCCTTCGTGCGCTACCTGCCCCACGCCGACGACCGGGACAGCGCCTCAAGTCCGGCCCTTTACTGGACGCGCGTGGCCATGACGGCGCTGTTGGTGGGCACCTTCATCTTCTTCTGGGCACACAGCCTGTTGTGGGCCTTCCGCAGCTTCATCGAGCGCGAAAGCAAGGCCAAGGCCGCCCACGGCGCGGCCCATGCCGCCACCGTGCCGCCCAACCGCAGCTACCGACGCTTCCAGCGCAAGCACATCCTGCTGCACGTGGTGGTGGTGGTCAGTTTCCTGACTCTTGCCCTTACCGGTTTGCCGCTGAAATTCGCCGGCACGGCCTGGGGCCACGCCATTGCCGAGTTCTTCGGCGGTCCGGACCGCGCGCGCTTCCTGCACCACAGCGCCGCGCTGGTCACTTTTGGCTGGTTCATGGTGGCGGTGGTGGGCAGCGTGCGCTTCCTGTGGACTGGCCGCGGCAAGCCCGGCGGCTGGATGGCGCGCCTGCTGGGGCCGGATTCCCTCTTCCCCACCATGCGGGATTGGCGGGACTTCAGCGCCATGGTGAAGTGGTTCGCCTTCCGCGGCCCCAAGCCCAGTTTCGAGCGCTGGACCTACTGGGAGAAATTCGACTTCCTGGCCGTGTTCTGGGGCATGTTCGCCATCGGCGGCAGCGGTCTGATGCTATGGTTCCCGGAATTCTTCGCGCGGCTGCTGCCCGGCTGGGTCTTCAATGTGGCCACCATCATCCATAGCGACGAGGCCCTTTTGGCCACCGGCTTCATCTTCACCGTGCACTTCTTCAACACGCACTTCCGGCCGGAGAAATTCCCCATGGACACGGTGATCTTCAACGGTCGCGTGAGCCACGAAGAGATGCTGGAGGAGCGTGGCGACCAGTATCGGCGTTATGTGGATGAAGGCCGCCTGGAGGACTTCGTGGACGAGCGTCCCAAGCGCCTGCTGTGGGAGTTCAGCTACCGCATCTTTGGCCTGGTGGCCGTGGCCCTGGGCCTGGGATTGGCCCTTCTCATGGTCTTTACCCTGCTCGGCGGAGGGCATTGATCCGCATCCGGCCAGGATTCCTGCCTGCCTATCACCATGACGGCTCCTCCGGGAGCCGTCATTTTTTTAATAGGGCGGCCCTGTCATGCAGATTCAAATTTCGGCTGGGATAGCCTTGGGGGAGCCAAATTTCATCAAGTGAAAACAAGAATTGAATAAACTCTGCATGGACTGAATTCAATAGAAATACAGGGCTCGGCATCAACTCTCCCAGCGCCCTCCCCGATAGGAAGTGAGCATTTATGACACATGTCCTAGCGATGCAGAATACAGCGGAGGGGCAGATTGGATCCAAAGGACTACACGCGGTCGCGCTTTGTGGGCCTTCATTCCCAGGGTGTAAAGGAGATCGTCCTCATCGCCTTGCTGGCCGTGCTTGTCTGGATCCTGGCGGGGCGACTGGAATTGCTGGAGCAGA
The DNA here is from genome assembly GCA_903910645.1 of uncultured bacterium. Lineage (GTDB taxonomy): Bacteria > CAIWAD01 > CAIWAD01 > CAIWAD01 > CAIWAD01 > CAIWAD01. Next base: position 30,416 of record CAIWAD010000172.1, read on the forward strand.
TGGCGAATTTCACGCGCATGCACGAGCACTGGGAGCTGGACGAGCTGGTGGTGTCCACCACCTTCATGGGTCTGGCCCTGGGTGTCTTCGTGTTCCGCCGCTGGCGGGAGGCCTGCCATGTGGCCCAACGGCTGGAGTTGCAGCGCCAGGAGCTGGAGCAGGCCTTGAGTGAGGTGCGGCAGCTGCAGGGCATTATTCCCATCTGCGCGGCCTGCAAAAAGGTGCGCGACGAGGGCGGCTACTGGCATCAGGTGGAAGAATACCTGCGCTGCCACAGCACGGCGGAATTCAGCCACAGCCTGTGCGCGGAATGCACCCATGTCTACTTCGCGGAACTGGCCGATGAACAGGGCCGCCTGCCCGTCTAGGCATGTTCCCATCCATCCCGCATCCTCGAGCTTCGAACTCCTCTTTGTTCTCCTTCTCCTTCTCGATTTCCACCCAACCACAAGCTCGAGACTCAAGTACGAGGCTCAAACAAGAGGATGAATTCGAGGCTTGGATGGTGGGAGAACTCAATTCTTCAAAACCCACCGCACACCCAGCCACTCCTCGTGGCCGTGCAGGGGACGATCCTCCACCCGGGCGTTGTCCGCCAGCCCGAATGGATTGCGCAGGGCCCACATCAGGCTGAAGGCGCCCCGGGTGGCTTCGCCTTTCACCCACACCTCCGGCGCCGCCCACAGGGCATTGCCCCGGGAATCCACCCCGCCGTATTCGTGGTGCAGGCCCATAGTCACGCGCAGATTCAATTCCCGCCGGAAGAGCAGGCGTTCATGGGTCAGAACGGCATCGCTCATCCACTGGGGAAACTCGCGGCTGATCAATTCGCGATTGTCGTGGAACCAGGCCTGGGCGGCGTCCACGCGCCAGCGGGAACTGAGCTGCCAGCCCAGGAAAGCCTGGGCACCGGCCTGCACATGATTCCAGCCCTTCCAGGTCCAGGTCAGGGAATCCGGCGTTTCCAGTGGATCGTCCCGCAGTTCCACGCGCCAGGCCCTCATGGCAAGGGACAGGCGGCCCGCCAGGGCGCGGGTGCCCAGGCGCAGTTCCTGCCGTTGCCAGCTTGAGGCACCCAGAGTGGAGTCTCCCACTAGATTCAAGTTGGCGTCCCGGCGCCAGGGGCTGATGACCGCGTCGGACAAGAGGGGCTTGCGGGTCAGGTGCAATTGCTCCGCCGTGGGTGCAAGGCGGCCACCATGAAGCAATAGGTCGGCCCAGGATTTCAGGCCACTGGCCCCCAGGCGCAAGCCGGCGCTGCCACCCCACAATTGGTCGTCTCCCGTGTGCCGCAGGGTGGCGGCGGGTTCCACCACCCAGCGTCGGCCCAGTCCCAACAAGGTCCAAGCGGCGGTGGCCTCCACCCGCTCTTCCAGGCGAGTGGACTTCCAGTCGTCGGAACTTAGCTGCTGGTGTTCTCCCGTGGCCTGCACGCGCCAACCGCCGCCGGCCCACACCTCGTCCAGGGAAAGGCTCAGCGCACGCAGCGTTTCCGCGTCACGCTGCTTCAGCACGCGATCAAAGGCCAGGCGATCCTCACGCTGCCAGGCATCCAGCTCCATGCTGCGGCTTGTGCCCAGGGTGCGCCCAAGGCGGGCGCGCAACAGGCTCTGATCCAGGCTGCGCCGTTGGCCATCGGCGTCCAGCACATCGCCGCGGTCGTGCAGCAGGCGCTGATCCAGGCGCAGCAACCAGTCACCGGCCACGGGGCGGTCCCAATTCCATTGGAACACATTGCCACGGAACTCCGCGCCCGGCACGCGCTCATGGGTGTAGATCTGTCGGCTGGCGGCCTGAAAGCGGCCTCCCAGCAAGGGGCGCTGGAAATCCCCATCCACCGAGATGAAGCCCATGAAGCCATCGGCCCAGGCCACGCGGGTGAGCACGCTGTCGTTCGTCGCGCGGCGGCTGCGGAAGGAAAGAAGCCCGCCGGGCCGCTCCCCCAGGCGGTTCCAGACATCAGCGCCGGCGGGAAGGCATAGTCCCGGCGCCACCAGATTCACATCCGCCAGGCCGCTGATGCGGCTGGAAAGATCAATGCCGTCCAGCACCAGGGTGGACGCCCCAGGGCGCAAGCCATCCAGTGCCAGCAACTGACGATGCCCCACCTGCCCTTGGTCGAAGAAGGGGCCGGGCACCAGTGGCAATAGCTGGTCGGCCAGATCTTCCGCCGGGCGGTCGCTGCTTTCGGAAAGGGTGGGAAGTGGGCGGTTCTGGGGACTAAGGTGACGCAGTATCTGGGGCCAGGTGCTGCCCTTGGCCCACAAGAGCTGCCACCAGGTGGGTGTTGCGGTGGAATCCGCCGCCAGACTGTCCGGCAGCTGGGAAAGCGCGTTGGCTCCGGGGAGTGCGCGTCCCGTGGTGCGGAAGGGAGAGGCCCCAGCAAGGCTGTCCGCCGGGCGGGCCAGGCTATCCGCGCCGCGCGTCATGGGAATCCACTGCACGGGGGCGTCCTGGGTGGCCAGAGCGGGAACCCAAGACAGCGCCAAGGCAAAAAGAAGCACACGCCACCCCGCAAGGGCGCGGCGCGTGCTTCCCATGGTCGTCTTCATGCGTGCCAGCCGCGTCACGACAAGGCCGGACAAGTCCGGCCGCCGGGACATTTAGTTGGTGCGCTCGCGCAGACGCGCGGCCTTGCCGCTGCGGGCGCGCAGGAAGTAGAGGCGGGCACGGCGCACGCGGCTGGAGCGCTTCACCACCAGCTTCTCGATCTTCGGGCTGTGGAGGGGGAAAATGCGCTCCACGCCAAAGCCCTTCAGAGCCTTGCGCACCGTGTAGGTGGCAGTGGCGCTGTTGCCACCGTGGCGGGCAATCACCACGCCGGTATAGATCTGGATGCGCTCCTTGTTGCCTTCAATGATGCGCACATGCACATCAACGGAGTCGCCCACGGCGAAATCCGGCAGGTCCGTGCGCAGCTCGGACTGATATGCGCTCTTCAGCAGGCTCATGATGGCCTCTCCTATCCTTCGTTCCTTGATTTCATTTCCAGCAAATCGGGGCGCTTGCGCCGCGTCCGCTCCAGCCGCTGGGCCGCACGCCATGCCTCAATGCGGGCATGATGGCCGCTCAGCAACACTTCCGGCACCGCCATGCCACGGAATTCCGCCGGCCGCGTGTACACCGGAGCCTCCAACAAACCGTCCTCCAGGGAGTCCGTGTCCGCGCTCTCGGCGTTTCCCAGAGCCCCCGGCAAGAGTCGAACCAGGGCGTCCACCAGCACCATGGCAGGCAGTTCGCCACCACTGAGCACATAGTCGCCTATGCTCAATTCACGGTCCACGCAGGCGTCAATGAAGCGCTCGTCCACGCCCTTGTAGTGGCCGCACACCACGATGAGGTGCTCCACTTCCGCCGCCATGCGGCGGGCTTGGGCCTGCTCCAGTTTCGCCCCCTGCGGGCTGGTGAGCACCACAAGGGGTTTGGAAGCCTGGGGGCTGTGGGCACGCGCCCGGGCCACCAGTTCGTCATGACAATGAAAGAGCGGCTCCGCCTTCATCACCAGACCCGCGCCGCCGCCGAACATTTCGTCGTCGGCCTTGCGATGCTTGTCCCGCGTCCATTCCCGCAGGTCGTGCAGGCGGATGTCCACCAGCCCCTGCTGGCGGGCCCGCTTGACGATGCTCTCATCCAGGGGCCCGTCGAACATCTCCGGAAAGAGCGTGACGATGTCGACGATCATGGGTCCAGCATGCCTTCCGGGATCATGCCCTCAGGCACATCCAATTCGAGCCAGGCCGCCGCCATGTCCAGGCGCGGCACGAAGCGGCGATGGAAAGGCACCAGAGCCTCCAGGCCCCGGGCGCGGATTTCCAGCACCGGACCCGCCGGCAGCTCCATGACCCCTTCCACGCGGCCCACCACCCGGCCATCCGCCAGGCGCGCCTCAAGCCCCATCAAATCCGCCAGGAAGACCTCGTCTTCCGCCAGAGGGGGAAGGTCGCGCCGATGGATCTGCAAGGTGGCGCCGCACAGGCTTTCCGCCTGGGTGCGGTCCGCGATGCCCTCAAAGAGCAGGGAAAGCCGTCCGGCCGAGCAATGGCCGCCCAGCCTTCGCAACAGGCGCGTTTCCCGTGGCGAGTGCAGGCGAAAGTCCCGCAGCTCCAGCAGGCGCTCCGGCTGGTCGCTGTAAGCCGTTACCCACACTTCGCCGCGCAGGCCGCGGGGCCGGGAAACCCAGCCGATGTCCACGAATTCCTGCACGGGGATGGGGCGTTACTCGCCCTCGGCCTCGGCGGCAGGCTCCGCGGCTGCGGCGGCTGCGGCGGCTGCGGCAGCGGCCTTCTCCTCGGCAGCCTTGCGGGCAGCCTCGGCCTGGGCCTTGCGCGCACTTTCCTCCGCACGACGCTTGGCTTCCACCGACTGGCGATCCTTGCCAGCCTTGTGGTCCTGATGCGCCGCCACCTTTTCCGCCACCTGCTCCGGCGTGGCGCCGCGCTTGGTGAGGTCGTGGGCCAGCATCACGCCCGCCTTGGAAAGCAGGCTGCGCACCGTGTCCGAAGCCTGGGCGCCGTTGCCCAGCCACTTCAACGCGGCGGCGTGGTCCACTTCAATGGTGGCCGGATTGGTGAGGGGATTGTAGGTGCCCACGGCCTCGATGTACTGGCCGTCCCGGCGAACGCGGGAGTCCACCGCCACGATGCGGTAGAAGGGACGCTTCTTGCGACCCATGCGGGTCAGACGCAGCTTGACTGCCACAGCAGCCTCCTAAAGACTATCGTTTCTTCTTGCCTGTCTTCTTCTGGGCGCGTTTGGCGGCAAAACCGGCGGAGGCCGCGTTCACCTGGGGCAAGGGATGGGCTTCCGCCTCCCCGCGCCGGGCTCCCATGCCCCCGAACATGCCCATGCCGCCCATCTGCTTCATCATGCCCTTCATCTGCTCGTACTGATGAAGCAGCAGGCCCACATCGTTCTCTTTCACTCCGGCGCCGCGCGCGATGCGCGACTTGCGGCTGCCGTTGATGATGGCCGGCTGCTGGCGTTCCCGAAGCGTCATGCTTTGGATGATCGCTTCCGTGCGCACCAGATGCCGGGAATCCAGATCCAGGTCCTTCAGCTTGGACCCCACACCCGGAATCATTTTCAACAAGCCTTCCAATGGACCCAACCGCTTGATCATCTGCAGTTGGGACAGGAAGTCCTCCAGATCGAACTCCGCCCGCGCCATGCGCGAGGCCATGCGCTCCGCGTCCTGGCGCTCGACCTGCTCCTGGACCTTCTCCACCAAACCCACCACATCGCCCATGCCCAGGATGCGTTGGGCCAGGCGTTCGGGGTGGAAGGGCTCAAGGGCGTCCAGCTTCTCGCCCGTGCCCGTGAATTTCACCGGCGCGCCCGTCACGGCGCGGATGCTCATGGCCGCGCCACCGCGCGTGTCGCCATCCAGCTTGGTGAGCACAACGCCTGTGAAGGCCAGCCGCTGGTGGAAATCCCGCGCCGCCCGCACGGCGTCCTGGCCGATCATGGAGTCGGCCACGAAGAGGATCTCGTGGGGATTCAGTTCCGCGCGGATCCGCTCCAGCTCCTGCATCATGCCTTCGTCGATGTGCAGGCGACCGGCGGTGTCCAGGATGACGGTGTCAAAGTGACCACTTTGCGCTTCGGCCAAGCCCAGGCGCGCGGTCTTCAGGGCGTCGTTGTCCACGGGCCGGAAGACGGGCACGCCCAGGTCCCGCCCCAGCACGGCCAGCTGCTCCACGGCGGCGGGCCGGTAAATGTCAGCGGCGACCAAAAAGGGCCGCCGGCCCATTTTTCCCTTCAAAAGCTTGGCCAGCTTGGCCGCGGAAGTGGTTTTTCCGCTGCCTTGCAGACCCACCATCATGATGACGGTGGGACCTCCGGTGGCCAGCACAAGCGGGGCATTTTGCCCGCCCAGCAGCTCCACCAGCTGGTCGTGGACAATCTTGACGAACTGCTGGCCCGGCAGGACGCCTTTCAGCACCTCGGCGCCACGGGCCTCTTCGGCCACGCGCGCGACGAAATCCCGGGCCACCTGGACGCTGACATCCGCCTCCAGCAAGGCGCGGCGGATTTCCCGCGTGGCGTCCTCGATATTGGAGCCGGAGATCTTCGCCTGCCCTTTCAGGCTGCGGAGAATCCCGTCAAAGCGCTCCTGCAGAGCGTCCAGCATGTCCTTTGCCTCCGAAGTCGGAAGCCGGAGAGTCTAACATAGGAGAGCTGGAGGTGCAAGGTGGCAAGGGCGAAAAGGAGCAGGGACAGGGACTTCCGCCCACTTTTGCACGCTTTTTTCCGATTTGAATGCCCGGCGCAGGCGACTTCGCAAAGAAAAGGTCGACCAGCGCCCAATGACCTCAGCGCGGCGGAGTCCAGCCTTCCACATGGCGATCCGTGCCCTGTTTGTAGCCTTTGAAGCCCCACGAAGCCAGCCGATCGATGAGTGGATCACTCCATCCATTCAAAAATGCGTAAGAAACATTGTCTTCGCGGTGGTGGCGCAAGTGGCGCGCCTTGTCCAGCAAAAGGCCCATGCGGCCCAGTTTGCGCAACAAGCGGCCATCGCGATTGTGGCACAGGAAGTGGGAGAGTTCCGCCACGCTGGAGAGAATGGCGCTGAGCGCCACCACGCGCAGCAGGGGCGCTGGCAGGGTGAACCATTTGTCCATCAACAGGAAAATCAAGATCACGGGTGGCAGCCAAAGCTTGAATCCGCTTTCGTGCACATAAACACGCCACAGCGGCTTCTCCTCGTAGCGCAGACGGGCGTGGTGCAGGTGGAAAGCCGCCACCAAGGGGCCGGTCCAGCCGCCGTAGCGGGAGTTGTGGTCCATCCACAGGTGCACCAGGCCGTTCACCAGATCCGCCAGGAAAAGGGCCAAAGGCACGCAGACAACGCCCATTGCCCATCCGGTGGGGCGCTGAAGACTTGCATGCAGCAGCATGGCCTGCCCCGCCAGCACCAGCATGGAAGTGGCCCGCCCCAGCCAGCGGTAGCCCGCCTCCTGGTGGTAACGGTCCAGCGCCCGGTGGCAGGCCTGTCGACCTTCGTCCTGCCGAAGTGGATGCTTGTTGAGCATGTCCATGTCCATGGATATGGCAAAGCTCCCGCCCTCATGCCAAGCGGGGCGCTGTGTCGCTGGAAAGGGCCGGAGGCAATTCGCTACTCTGGCCGCCGCATCAGCACCATCCCCAAGGAGACCACATGCCATCCCTCCCCTCCGTTTCCGGGCAGGAAGGCCGGGGCGCATGAGCGCGGATCGACACCACTTGAAGCGCTTTGCCTGGTTGTCCATTGCGGCGGCCCTGGCCACCATTGCCATCAAGAGCCTTGCCTGGTGGCTGACAGGCTCGGTGGGTCTGCTTTCCGATGCGCTGGAGTCCCTGGTGAACCTGGCGGGGGCCGTGTTCGCGCTGATCATGCTGGGCATTGCCGCACTGCCGCCGGACGAGCATCACGACTACGGCCATAGCAAGGCCGAGTACTTCGCCAGTGGCATGGAGGGCCTGCTCATTGTGGGCGCCGCCCTGGCCATTGGCGTTACCGCGGTGCAGCGCCTGCTGGATCCCCATCCCCTGGAGCAGGTGGGTCTGGGATTGGTGGTGTCCGCCGGCGCCAGCCTGATCAACCTGGTGGTGGCGCGCGTGCTGTTGCGCGCCGGGCGGGAGCACCGCAGCATTACCCTGGAGGCCGATGGCAAGCACCTCATGACCGATGTGTGGACCAGCGCCGGCGTAATGGTGGGAGTGGGCGCCGTGGCCCTTACCGGCTGGCAGCTGCTGGATCCTGTGCTGGCCTTGCTGGTGGCGGCCAACATCCTGTGGACAGGCTACAAGCTGCTGCACACCTCCGCGCTGGGCTTGATGGATGGCGTCATTCCGCTTGAAGAGCGCCAGCGGGTGCTGGATGTGCTGGCGCGCTACGAGGCCCAGGGCTTCCAGTTCCACGCCCTGCTCACCCGCCAGGCGGCCGGACGCCGTTTCATCAGCGTGCATGTGCTGGTGCCCGGCGACTGGACCGTCACCCGCGGCCACCAGCTGGTGGAGGAAATTGAAGGGGAAATCCGCACCGTGTTGCTGGGCTCCACGGTCTTCACCCACCTGGAGGCGCTGGACGATCCCGCCTCCTTCAACGACCAGCAGCTGGATCGCTGAACCAGGAGCCCGCCCCATGACCCTTGTCCGCCGCCTTCTGCCCACGCTGCTGGCCTGCGGCCTGTTGGGCGCCCTTTCCTGCGACAAAGAGGAAGAGAATCCACCGCCGCCCGCCCTGCGCGGCCGCGTGCTCAATGCCGCCGGCCAACCCGTGGAAGGCCTGGCCGTGGTGGCGGAATTGGCCCTGCCCTATCCTTCCGCGGCGGGCGACACCCTCATCTCGGGCGCCATGGGCGGCACATCGGCGCTTATCAGCTTCACCCTGCCCGAAGCGGCGTGGATTGCCCTGACCGTGCACGATCTGCAAAGCGGTGGCGTGCTGGACACGCTGGCCAAGGGCGCCCGCCCCGCCGGCAATCACGCGGTGGAATGGGACATGCGCGACCACGAGGGCCTGCTCCTGCCCACCGATCTATATCCCATCCGCCTGGCGGCCAATGGACAGGAACTGGGCTATCTGGCCCTGGTGAATCCGGACCATGGCGCCGCGCCGCTGCCCTGGCATCGCCAGGCCACCACCGATGCCGATGGCTTCTTCCAGTTGGAGCGGGACCAGCTGCCCTTCCGCCACGACTTTGTCTACACCCTGGTGGACGAGGAGGGCACCGGCCTTGGCTCCTACGAACTGGAGCCCACGGTGCGCGTGCAGGTGGCGGGATCCGCAGGCTGGCTGGCGACCAGCGCGGTGGTGGAGATTCCGGCGGATTCGGCGGCGGTGGTGGACATCACGCTGCCGGAGGATTGAGTCCAGGGAGTCCCTGGAGCCACTTCGCGCCTTACTTCATCAATGTGAAGCTGAAAAGGCTCAGCCTCCCGGCTGCCACAGGCGCTCCCCTGCGGGACCGGCGGCGGCGCGGGCCATGACGAAGAGCAGATCGGAGAGGCGGTTTAGGAAGATTCCCACCCGGGGATTGATGGCTTCCACGCCTTCCACATCCTGCAGACGCAAAAAAGCGCGTTCCACCCGGCGGCACACCGTGCGGGCATGGTGCAACTGGCAGGTGGCCGGCGAGCCCGCGGGCAGCACAAAACTTTCCAGCGGCGTGAGGCGCCCGTTCCACTGGGCCACCCATTCCTCCAGGCGCAGCACATAATCCTCGGGAATGCGCAGGCGTTCACCCGCCGCGCCGGGCACGCACAAATCCGCTCCCACATCGAAGAGCTGGTTCTGCAAATGGCCAAGCTGGGTCAGCAGGTCCTGACCAACGGAAGCCTCCAGCTGGCCATCGCGCTCCAGCTCCATGCGCGCCAGGCCCAGCACGGCGTTCAGCTCGTCCACTTCACCATAGGCCTCCACCCGGGCGTGCTGCTTGGGCACGCGACGGCCGTCTCCCAGGCTGGTAAGGCCGCCATCGCCGCCCTTGGTGGTGATGCGTGTCAGCAGAACCATGGCAGTGCCTTCCTTTTGCCGCGTGCAGGGCTCACTTGAGCAACAGCGCCTTTTCCGTGATGCGCCCGGAGGCCTGCGCCGTGCGCCATTCCCCGTGCACGAAGTAGAGGCCGCTGGCCAGACCACCGCCGTCGATGCGCGCCTCCAGTACACCGTCCGGTCGGCGCTCCCATGCCTGTTCACGCAGGGTCTGTCCCAGCACATTCACCAGTTGCCAACGCAGCTCCGCCATGGGCGGGGCCTGCAGGCGCAAGCGCGTCACCGGGTTGAATGGATTGGGATGCAGGCTGAGCAGTGCGGGGCTGGCAGGACCATCTTCCGGCTGCAGGGCGTTCTCCTCCGCCAGACAGGTGAAGAGCAGGGAACAGCCGTCCGTGATGGGCTGGGCCGCCGGCGCCCACTGGTTGTTGAAGGCGTAGGGCAGGCCGCCGCGCTCGTCCGGGCTTTCCAGTCCAATGGTGACTCCATTGTCCCCATTGCTGGTGGTGATGTCGTGCAAGTGCAGCAGGATGTCGCCGTTCCCCGTGGCCGTGGGCCACACGGCGGGGTCCCGCAGGATGAGCTGCACATCCACATTGTTGGCGGTGCCAATGGGGCGGAAGTGGTTCCACTCCACGACGAACAGGCCCACGGCGGGGCGGGATTCCATGTAGAGGTGCCCAAAGGCCTGGGAACCGCCGGAGGAGTTGATTAGGTCCGTCCAGTAGGCGGCGATCATGGCGTTGGGGCCCTGGGCGGCGGGAATGGGCGTGTTCAAGGCCGTGAAGACATCGGGCTGGGCGCCAAAGGCCAACCAGCCATTGCTGCACAAAGTGACCTGGGTGTAGTCCTGGCCGTAGTAGCGGAATGTGAAGGGCAGGTCCACCACGCGGGAGACGCCGTCCGGGTTGTCCCCCCAGCTGTCCAGCCAGTCCATCACCACCACTTCCTCACCAGAATCGGCAATGCTGTCCCATGTGTGGGCGGGGGCAAGGTCGTGCTCATCGGCGCTGTGGATGGCAATGTAGCCCGCGCTGTCGGGGCCAAGCGGATCCTCCAGGGCGGCGGCGCCCAGCGGCGCGCTGATATGGGACAGTCCTGTGAAGAGCGCATCCCCTGCAATGCCGCTGCCCAGCTCGAACACGGCCAGGCTGCCCGGCTGCACATGGGCGTCCACGGCCACGCGGAAACCCTCCACCCACACGCTGCTGTCCGGGGGCACCGGCGCCCAGAGACCTTCGCCCTCCACCACCGACACGCCACTGTGCAGACTGCCCAGACGGAACCACAGACTGTCCGCCACCGGCAGGCCACGCGCCTGCACCTGGAAGCGCAAGCTGCTCTCCGTGCCCGGCTGCAGGGCGCCATCCACGGCTTCCACCGCCAACAGGGCCAGATCCGCCATGTCCACCTTCACCAGGATGCGTCCCAGCACCTGGCCATCCACCAGCAGATCCAATGGAAGGTCTTCTCCATAGAGCTGCTGGTTGTCCAGGCGGAAGGCCAGTCCCTGGGCGGCCTCCACCACTTCTCCGGGCAGGGTGGCGGGAAGCTCCACCGTGCTCCCCGTGATGTCAAGTCCGCCCAGGGGCGCCGCCAGACTCAACTGGCGCGTGCCGGCGAACCCTGCGGTGCCGTCTTCGCGCAAGTGCACATGAAGGTCAAAGGACTCACCGGGGCTGATCAGGCTGTCCGCCACTTCCTCCGACAAACTCCACTGGGCCAGGTTCAGCACGCTGGCCCGGGCGGTGGAGGGCAAAGTGGCCAGCACGGGCATCAGGTCCTGGCCCCACAGCGTCAGATCCCAATCCCCGGCGGGAAGACCGTTCTCCATGGAGTCAAAGGTGAAACGCAGGCGTCCTTCACCTTCCTGATGGGCCAGGATGCTCAGATCCTGCCCTTGCAGATACAGGGAGCCCTTCAAGCCATCCAGTGCCAGGCCATCCTCCACCTGCACCACCAGGTCCAGTGTCATGCTTCCGGCCGCCAGCGTGTCGGGCAGCTGGCAGATGAGGCGTCGAGGCGGCGCCGTGCGCAAGTGCAGGCCCGGGTCTCCCTGAAGGTTGTAGGCATGGAAATAGAAGGGCACGGAGTAGCCGGTCTGCCCCCAGTTGCGGGCGTTGGGATAATCCAGCCACAGGCCCGTCTTCCCCGCCACCATCAGGCTGCCCAGGCTGCGCAGTCCGCCACGCACCAGGCCGTGGTAGATGTTCTCGTCAATGCAGTTGTTCCACTCCGTGTGGGTGTCCTCCTCCGATGGCCCCATGAAGGCAATGGCCCCGGTGGGCTCGGCGGGGTTGCTGCCCGCGCGCATCCAGGCCTCGCCGAAGGAGGGGTCGTCGTCAATGGAGGCGAAGTCGCCGCCGCCGCACACGATGCTGGTGACAAATGGCCAGCGTCCCACATTGGTGAGGGCGTTCACATGTTCCACGCCGAACATGGGTCCATACCACTGGGTGCGGAAGCCGTAGCCCCGGTAATTCACCAGACCCACACCGCTGTTCACCCGCTGGCGCACCACCTCCGGCGACACGGGATTGTCCCAGTAACGGTTGTGCACCGTGTCCACCCGCGTGTAGTTCAGCCCCTGCATGAGCAGGTCGCGGATGGCCAGCTTGGTCTCCCGGCGGCTGGGACCACCCATGGTCTCGTAAATCATCAGGCCGCTCTGGAACCACTGGGTGCCCAGTCCCGTGTAGGGCGCGGCATCGTAGTCCACATTCTTGCGCACAATTTTCGCCAGGTCGTTGGCCGTGTCCACGCTCCAGCGGCCCACCAGGAGATCGGGGAAGTAATCGTCCCCCTCCTGCAGACTGAAGGGATGGTCCGTCACAATGCAGTAGCTGCTGCCGCAGCGGCCACCCCAGCCACTCTCCGCGTACTGGCCACCCTGGGTGAAGTCACCCATGAGATTGTAGTCCAGCTCCGTGCCGGAGGGATAGCGATCCACATCGCCCACCAGCAGCAGGTATTGGAAGGGCGAGGCGGTGAACTCCGCCGCAATGGCGCTGCGCAGCTGGGCCGTGGTGGCGTCCTGCCCACCGGCCTGGCTTTCCAGCAGCACGCGCACCTCGTGTCCCAAACGACGTTTCCAGTGGATCCACTCGCCCATGGCGGGCAAGGCGGCATCGGGCACCACCACCAGATAGCTTCCCGCCGGTCCCTCCTCCACTGTGCGATCCTCCAGCGCCAGCCAGGGACTCTGGCTGTTCAGTGCGCGGTGCTTCACCATGGCCAGGGCTTCCCCATCCAGCACGCGGGGAAGTGGGGCAGGGAGGGTTCCATGTTGCCAGGTCAGGCGCAAGGTGGCCCGACGCAAAAATTCCACGCGCTGCTCCAGCGGGTGCCAGCGCAGGGGCTGAAGGTCAAGGGATTGCACGCGGTGGCCCATCCACAGCACGCTGGCACATTCCCCCAGCCAGGCGCCGGGCCAATCTTCCGTGGTTGAGAATGCGTCAGAAGGCTGGGCGGCACGGTTGCCGGAGTCCGGACGGTCGGAGGCGGGCCAGGGGCGCGGCGCGAGTCCGGCCAAATGGAAGCTCTCCACCTCCGCATCCACCAGCTCAATGCGCGCCGCCGCATCGCCGGGGGCGGCCAGGAGACGACTGATCAGGGGCAGGGAAGGATCGCCGGGACCGCCCGCCTGGCCTTCACCCGGCAAGGTCAGAAGCAATCCATCCGGCGTGGCCACTTGGTCCACACCGTTCATTTCCCAGTGCAGCGTGAGGCCCGTGGCGTCCTCGTCAAGCACTTCCAGCCGGTTGGCGGGAGCCTGGGCATTCCTTTCACCCAGGCGCTCCAATGCCATGGACATGCCAGGCAAGAGCAGCATCAGGGCCAGGCAGCTCAGCAGGTGGCCCAAGGGCCGGAAGCTGTGGGTTGAGGGGGACATGGGCGTCCTTCCACTTGATTCAAGGCATGGGCGGTTAAGCAGTGCGCACCCGCAAAGGAAGGGCCCAAAATAATGGGACTGAAGCAGTGCGGAAATAACAAGTGAAGGAAAGCGCTCAGTCCTTGGGACGGGCCATTTCAGACAGGCTGTCAAGGGCTCCTAACATGCCGGCAACTTGTCCACCAGCACAAGGGGCGTGGACAGGAATGTGTGTTCGTGGCCGTCTTCGCCCTCATCCGTATGTCCATGTGACAAAAAGCGCGTGAGGACGAAGATGAGCGCCAGCCCCACAAGGATGGCCGCCAACTGGGCCGCGGAATCCCGTGCGCCGGGATTCTTGCGCAGCTCGGGGATAAGGTCGCTGCCGGCGATGTAGATGAACCCGCCCGCCGTCAGGGGCAGGATCTGCTCCTCAAGTCCAGCCACCTGAGGGCCCATCGTCAGGACCAGGACGGCGCCAAGCAATGCGAAAAGTGCGCTGGCGAAGTTGAGCATCAAGGCTTTCCGCACCGGCAAGCCCCCCCACACCAGGGTGCCGAAATCGCCAATCTCCTGGGGAATCTCATGCACCAGCACGGCCACGGAAGTGGTGATGCCCGTGGGAATGTCCACCAGGAACGCGGCCCCGATGAGCACGCCATCGATGAAATTGTGCAGGCCGTCGCCCACAAAATTCATGAAAACCACCGGGTGCGGGTGGTCGCTTGAAGCTGGCACATGGCAATGCCGCCAGTGGATGAACTTCTCCAGCACAAAGAAAAGCAGCAAACCACCGAGAATCCACAGAGGGACTTGAGGCCCAAACCCTTGTTTCTCAAAGGCTTCAGGGATAAGATGAAAGAAGGTGCTGCCAAACAGGGTGCCCACCGACAGGCTAACCAGGACCAGCAGCAATCGCTTCAAGCGCCCCATGCCCAGACTTAGGGTGACAACGCCCACCAGCGAGACCAGACTGACCACCAGAACACTGCCTATTGCATACAGCCAAGTTTCCAACATGGGATTCCTTGTGAAGATCAAAACAGCTCTAAGATCATGGTACGATTCTTGCTTTCCCTTGCCAACTTCGTCATGTCACACGCTCGGGTCCGCCCGGGAAGCACACCGTACCGTTCACACGCATTTCCTTCCGTCATGTCTGGCGGAAGCCCAGCGCCGGAGAGGATAATGACTTTTCGTGCCTGTCAACGCCATGCCCGCGCCTTGTGGGTATTGCTGCCGGCCATTCTGCTGGTGGTATTCACCCAAGAGGTTCGGGCCGGCTTGCGCATGGAGGCCGTGGAAAGCAGCAGCGAGTCGATGATCCTGGAGGTGGATTTCCCCGCCTTGGAGATCAGCCGGGAACGCATGAACGATCAGGCCTGGGACGTGTTGTCCATGGAAGGCAGTGCCTTCATGGCCCAACCCGGCGCGCCGGATCTTCCCGCTTTCCACCGACTGCTTCGCCTGCCGGACCGCAGCGACCTGCAGATCACCGTGCTGGATGCGGACTTTGAGCCGCTGCACGGCCTGATCCCCGCCCCCAATCAGGAGCGGCTGCACACCATGGCGGAGCTTCCCCTCCCCTGGCTGGAAGACAAATCCATCTACCTCAACAACGCGGAGTATCCGGGCATCCTGTTTGAAAAGGATGAACCCGTGCTGCTGCGCGACGCCCGTGCCATGAAGGTTTCCTTCTACCCGGTGCAGGTGAATCCCGTGACGGGCGAAGGGCGCGTGTTGCGCCATTTGCGCGTGCGCGTGGACTTTGCCGGTGAGAACCTGGTGAATGCGGGAAGCGGCCCCCTGGCGGATCCCACGCCGGTGCTGCAAGGCCAGTTCACCTCGTGCATGGTGCATGGTGAAGCTTCCGAAAGCGGTGCCATGGAGACCGTGGGCTTCAATCCCGGCCGCCTGCCCGGCCACTACCTCATTTTCGCCAACACCCAGGCCCTGGGTGCAAGCGCCCTGCAGAACTACATCGAGTGGAAGCGTCGCCGCGGCCATAAGGTCACGGTGGTGAGCAGCACGGATATCAGCTTCACCACAACGAACATCCGCAACCGCATCATCACCGAATACAACAGCGCCGACCCGGTGGACTTTGTGCTCCTGGTGGGCGACACGGAGGGCACCTACGCCCTGCCCAGCGACGGCACCAGCTACGACCACTTCTATTCGAAGATCGTGGGCAACGACATTCTGGGCGATGTGGCCGTGGGCCGCATGAGCTGCGACAACGCCACCCAGCTCACCACGGTGTGCAACAAGATCATCTCCTACGAGAGCATGCCCTACATGGACAACGACAACTGGCTCACCCGCGCCGGTTTCACCGTGGGCAGCAGCGCGTGCGCCCTGTCCATGAAAATCCTTAGCCGCAATGTGGCCGCTGAACTGGTGTCGCGTCGAGGCTACGATGACATTGACACCAACTTTTGCGTGGGTGCGGGCCATGTGGTGCAGTGGTTCAACGAAGGCCTGAGCTTCTACAACTACCGGGGTTGGATCGGCATGGAAGGCCTGGACGCCAACCAGATCCGCAACCTCACCCAGGGCCCGCGCACGCCGGTGGCCACCATTTTCACCTGTTCCACAGGCGACTTCAATGGCGGCGACGACTATACGGAAGCCTTCTTCGAGGCGGGCAACGCCGCCACGCCGGGCGGCGCCGTGGCCTGCATGGGCTTCGCCACCGCCAGCACCCACACGCGCTACAACAATGTGGTGGTGGGTGGTTATTACGGCGGCCTGCTGGAGCAGGATCTGCCCGAAGTAGGCGCCTGTCTGCTGCAGGGCAAGTATGAACTCTACCAGACCCTGCCGCCCAGCGATCAGGGTCAGGCCTCAAACTTCGCCAACTGGGGCAACCTCATGGGCGATCCGGGCACCAGCCAGTGGGTGGGCCTGCCTGCTCCCATGACCCTCCAGGGCGCACCCACCAGCCTGGGCACGGGCGCCGACCATCTGGCTCTCACGGTCTTGTCCAATGGTCAACCCGTGGCTGAGGCGGCGGTGTGCGTGTATCAGAACCAGGGTGGCGGCGTGCTCATGCAGCACACCCTGCTCAGTGACGCCGACGGCCAGGTGCTGCTGCCTCTGGACGGCCTGGTGTCCGGCACCCTGAAACTCACGGCCACCCAGCGCCGCCATGTTCCGGTGTTGCTGGACATTCCTGTGGCCCAGCAGGGAAGTGATCTGGCGGTGTCCAATGTCCAGGTGGACGGCGGCAGCATTCTGCCCGGCGCAAGCAACCAGGCCGTCACCCTGACCCTGGAAAACACCGGCAGCGCATCCATCAGTGGCGTGATTTCCTTCACCATGGACGCTTCCTACGGCAACCTGGTGGCTCCCGATCAGACCCTGCCGGAGCTGGCCCCCGGCGCCACCACGGTGCTGGCCCCAGTGGCCATTAGCGCCCTGGGCACCCTGTCCGATGGCGATGAGCTGCCCTTGATGATCAATCTCAGCGGCGGCGCAAGCGTGGAGCGCATGGCCTGGCTGACGGTGGCAGCGCCCCAGCCCTCGCCCACCGGAACATCCACGCCGGGCGGCCCCCTGGTTCCCGGCCAGAGCCGCACCCTGCGCGTGAACCTGCAGAACCTGGGTTCGCGCACGGCGCAGAATCTTATTGTCAGCCTTGCCAGCAACAACGCCTATTACGGCCAGGTTGCCAGCCCACCGCAGAGCGTGGGCAGTCTGGCGGCTGGTGCCAGCACCACGGCGGATTTCAGCGTGCTTATCAACACGCTGACCATGGTGGGCTACCAGCTTCCCCTGACCCTGTCCTGGACCACCAGCGACGGTGTGGAAGGGTCCAGCGAGCTGCTGGCCGTGGTGGGCACGCCCAGTGTGGGCGATCCCACGGGCCCCGATGGCTACGGCTATTGGGCGTTCGAGAGCACGGACACGAACTACGACCTGGCGCCCACTTACGGATGGATTCCCGTCGCGCCCGCCGAAGGTGGCCAGGGCGTGGAATTGAACATCCAGGACAACGGCAACGAGCAGGATGACGGCGTGTGGGTTACCCTGCCCTTCACCTTCACCTACTACGGCCGCAACTACACGCGCGCCATGGTCTGCTCCAACGGCTTCCTGGCTTTCGACGACGCGGGCTTCGGCGAGTACGATTTCCGCAATCATTACATGCCCAGCGGCATGGGCCCCGACGCCATGATCGCCCCCATGTGGGACGACCACCTCACCACCGGCACGACCGCCGGCGTGTGGGCCTGGTTCGATGCCACCGAGCACCGCTATGTGATCAGCTGGCGCGGCGTGACGGCCAATGACACGGGTGGCCCCAACACCTTCCAGCTGGTGCTCTACGATCCGCTCTACCATCCCACCATGACGGGCGACGGTCCCTTCATGTTCCAGTACCAGGATTACAACGACACCCAAAGCGCGGGCACGGACTTCCCCTACTGCACCATTGGCATCAAGGACGAGACCAGCACGCGTGGCATGACCCTGCGCAACGCACAGGTGAATGCCTCCACCATGCACAGCATCACCGACGGCACCGCCGTGTACTTCACCACCAGCGCGGCCAGCAGCCTGACGCCGCCGGCCCTGGTGCTGGGCTCCCCGGATGTGCAGCTTAGCCTGATCAGCGGGGACACGGGCGCCGACAGCCTGCTCATCCGCAATGATGGCGAGCTGCCCCTCATCTGGAGCGCCACCCTGCTGGATGGCGGCCTGGCCCGCGACAGCGGCGGCCCGGACAACTTCGGCTACATCTGGAAGGACAGCGCGGAAGAGGACGGCCCGGTCTACAACTGGCTGGCCCCCGAAGGTCGCGTCAACCTGGCCTTCCCCGACCACGACGGCATCACCAGCCCCCTGGATCTTGGCTACACCCAGTTCTTCTACGGCGAAGCCTTCACCCAGGTTCAGGTGAGCGCCAACGGGCACATCACCTTCAGCGGCCAGGACGGCGGCGCGCAGAACATCCAGTTGCCCAGCGCCAATGCGCCGGCCTACATGATCGCCCCCTGGTGGGAGGACCTGAAACCCGAGGCGGCCCATCCGGACCAGGTGTGGTGGTGGACGAACAATCAGGACTCGCTGGTGGTGTCCTGGGACAATGTGCCCCACTACAATCCCTTCATCTATGGCGGTCCCATCCGCGCCCAGGTGGTGATGAAGGCCAATGGCGAAGTGACCATCCAGATTGGCAATGTGGGCGGCGCGAACTATCCGGTGAACACCGGCGGCACCTGCGGCCTGCAGGGCGAGGCCGGCGTGGAGGGCTTCACCTTCATCCACAACCAGGATGTGAGCGCCCAACTGCCCTGGGCCGTGCGCCTGACGCCTCCGGCCTGGGTTGAGACGGAAGGCCCAACCAGCGGATTGGTGGCGGGCGGAGACAGCACCTATGTGCAGGTGCGCTTCACCACCGTGCCGGGTTTCCCCCTGCCGGCTGGCACTTACGAGACGGCGCTGCTGCTCACCAGCAACGACCTGAACCACCTGCAGCAGACGGTGCCCGTCGCCCTGCATGTGAGCATCAACGGCACGGGCGAAGGTCCCACGCGGCCCATGGCCACGGAGCTGGCGGGTGCCTGGCCCAATCCCTTCAACCCTTCCACGCGCGTGTCCTTCACGCTGGCGCAGGCCGGCCACACCACGGTGAGCATCCACAACCTGCTGGGTCAGGAAGTGGCGCGCCTGGTGGACGCCTCCATGGCCGCCGGTAGCCACCAGCTCATTTGGGACGGCACGGGTCAGGCCTCGGGCCTGTACCTGGTGGTGCTGGAATCCCAGGGCGTGCGGGATGAAATGAAGGTGATGCTGCTGAAGTAAGGTTCAGCAGCTGCCGATAGCACAAGGGCCACCTTCGGGTGGCCCTTTTCTCAATCCGCCGGGTTTCTGGACTGGGCGGTACATTCAAGCACACAGCATCCAACAACAGGAGAGAGGCATGATGAAAACGGAAACCGTGTGGCCCATGATTCGGCGCGGCATGGCCTTGCTTGTCCTGGGCATCCTGGCCGCTGGTTTTTCCGGCTGCGAGGCTGATGACGACAGCGAGGACACTGGCGGTGGCGTAATCGGCATCTGGCGCCGCACGGATGTGGTCAATGGTTCCACCGTGCTGCAGGAGACGGTTGAGCTGGTGGCGGGCGGCACAATCAATCTGGTGAGCGCGGATTTCGTGAACCAGGAGTGCTTCAGCGTCGAGGGCACCTGGACCATGTCCGGTGACAGCATCACCACCGTCGTCATGGGCGAGCAGTACACCTCCACCGTCGTGATTAGCGGTGGCAACATGGTGGTCACCGAATCCAACGGCACGCCCGTAACATACAGCCGGGTGAGCGCCATGCCCACTTGCGACGACTACGGTTTCGGCGGAAATGACAATTGGGACGGCACCTTCCTTGCCACCGTGGGCGGCACGGTTATCGACTTCTCCTCCAATCTCTATGTGGAGACGGATCAGAACATGATGGGCGTGGGCGGCTTCAACGGCACCAAGAACATGGCCTTCGTCATTGACGGAACCACCGCGGGCGCCTACACGGAGGCTAACGCCGCGGGCACCTACATGCCCAACATCAGTGTCACCACGGACGCCTACATCAGCCAGACCCTGACCTTGAACCTGACCACGGTGGAAGCAAACCACATCGCGGGCACCTTCACCTTCGAGGCCATCAATCCATTCACCATGGCGAGTCTGTCCGTCACCAACGGCCAGATCAACATCAGCCATCCCTGAGCTGGTTTGGGGGCAGCATCCATCAATGAAAAGGGGCAGCCTCGGCTGCCCCTTTCGCGTCTCAGGCCTCGCCTTCCGGCGGCGCGCCCTTGTGGCTGCCGTCGCACCACGGGAAGTTTCCGCTCTTGCGACAGCCGCAGACCACCGCGGCCCCGGCACGCTCACAGGCGTGGACGGCGGGTCGATGTTCGGTTCCCTTGTGGGCGCCATCGCAGAAGGGCATGCGCTGGCTCAGGCCACAGGTGCAGAAGGCGTAGCTCTTGGCCTCCAGCTCCATGCGAATGGGTCCTTTGTGGTTCATGGTGTTCCCCCCTGGTCAATTGATTGGTTTGCATGCTGGGATTGCAAGCAGCGGATCTCGCGCTCGCCTCACAAAAGCAGTCAACCGCAACAGCTCTCGTACTCGCTTCTCTTCCTCAAGCCTTGGATTCGTTCCGCGATCCAGGTTTTTCCTTCCCGATAGTGATTCCGGTTGCCATCAATAGCTCTGTCGGTAGCGCAGCAGGATGCGTGGATCGCCTTTGATCAAGCCGACATCCCGCAGAGGATCGAAGACCAACTCGCCCGTCAGGTTCAGGTTGCGGCTGACTTGGTAGTCCAGGTTGCAGCGCTGGAAGAGGCCTACCACGGCCTGTCCCTCCACGGGATGGGTGGCCACCAGTTGTCCCGTCCAGCTGGCGAAGGTGCGCGGCCCAAGGCTCTTCCCAAGGATGACGCGTGTGCCCTGAAGGTAATCCAGGTAGCTCTGGCTGATTTGCTCCTGGGTGGTTTGGGTGGACAGCAGCTCCTCCACCGTGTTGCGCAGCACGGGCAGGAAAATGCGCACCTGGTCCAGGCCCAGCTGGCGGCGGATGCGGCTTTCAATGGGACGCAGGGGAATCTCCCAGAAGCCCGCCACCACATCGGGCAGCATGGACTCAATGGCGCCGCCGGCGTCGTAGGGGTTCAGCCCCATGTCCACCAGCAGCTCCTCCTGGCCCTTTTCCAGCAAATCCTGGCTGCCGTTGAGTTCGTCCATCAGCTCCACGCGGATCTCGTCCCAGCGTCCGCGCAGCTGGCGGTTTCCCAACTCGTCCGTGGTGCACAACTGCAGCCAGATCTGACGGGCGTCCTGGCTGAACATGGATTGCAGACCAGGATCCTGCTCGGCGCTGAGCATGCTGTGCACGGCTCGTCCCCACACGGTGGGCATGAGGCTGGTGGGATCGAAAACCAGTCCCGCGTCCTCCACATCGAACTCCTTGTCCAGGAAGATCACGCTGCCCTTGCGGCAGGTGGCCTCGCCCTGGATGCGGAAGCTCTCATCCTCGATCTGCCCGCGCATCCACAGGGGCTGGGGCATGGGATCCACGAAAAGATCCACCGTGATGCGGTCCAGATAGCCCTTCAGGCGGTCCACGAAGCGGTTGTCATCGAAGCCCTGCACCTTCTTCCAGTAGTTCACATTGCGGCCGCCCTGCACGGCCATGTCCCAGTCGATGCGGTTAAGGAAATCGATGACCGCGCGCAGGAGCGGCGTGGGGGCTTCCACGCCCTTGATGAAGGGATATGTGAACTGGGCATTGTCCACCACGGCCAGGCCGCGCACCATGGGCCGCTCCAAAGGACCGGCGAACCAGAAGCGCTCGCCCGGGGCGGCGCCCTTCAGGGTAAGTCGGCCGCTCCAGTCGGGCTCCATCAGGCCGGGAATGGTGACCTCCACCGGCGCATCGCGGCCCAGTTCATCCACCGTGGCCAATTCAATCACGCCGCAATCCAGTTCCGGACGCTCGAATACCCAGGGTTCCAGGGCCTGACCGTCCGCCACCGCCTCCCATGTGTTGGAAATGCGCAGCCGGGTTCCACCCACCCTGGCCCAACCGCGCTCCAGTTGCAGGCGACCGTTCTCGATCTGCCCCAGCAATTGAAGATCCCGCACTTTCCGGAAAACGGAGGCCATGTCCAGTTGGGCGTCCTTCAGTTCAATGCGGCCTTCGCGGATCTGGGGCTCCAGCATGTTGCCCACCAGACGCAGTGAGATCTCTCCCATGCCGCTGGCCGCTTTGAAGAAGGAGGATTGCCGCCCGTCCATGGTCAAGGTGAGTGGCTCCAGCAGATCCCCGCGCAGGCCAATCTCCACATCCGATTTGTCCTGTCCGGTGGCCAACAGCCCCTTGGCGCGCAGGGCCAGTGGCGAGGGGCCTCCCCGCTCCAGCACCAGGCTGTCCAGGGCCAGAAGACCGGCAGCCGGGCCCTCGGAAATACCCGCATCCAGTCGCTCAAACTGCAGTGGGCCAAGACGGGGCATTTCCATGTGCACATGCCCCGTCAGCCTGCGGCTGCCGCCGGCACGCAGATCCATTTCCAGATGGCCGTCCAGCGGACCCTTGATCCAGGTTCGGCCGCCAGGCTCTGCTGGCAGCAAGGCGGACACATCGCGCCCCAGCAAATCCAGCAGCATGCGGCGGGGCCCTTCCTTCATGGCCCAGTCCAATGAGAAGGTGGCCCAGTTTTCACCATCCAGGCCGATGTTGCCCCGCTCAAGGCCGGCATGGTTGGCGTCCACGGAAAGATCCGCACGCACCAGGGCCTGGCGCTCCAGCAGGCGATCCCGCCACTCCAGTCCACCCCGCAATCCCAACCTGTCCAGGGGACCTTCACCGCCAGCCAACAGACTAAGACGGCCCAGGCCGCGGGGTGCCTCCTGCTCGAAAAGCAGATCCCAGAAGGGCTCCAGTGCCTGATCCTCCACGGACAAATCCACCAGGCAAAGCCGGGATTCCAGGTCCACCCAACCGCGACTTTCCACATTCTCCAGCTGAAGCCGGGTGAGTTCAAGACGGGAACCGTCCAGCACCGCCTCCACCTGCCCCTGAACCTGGCGTCCACGCCAGCCCTCCACCGTCAGCGCGGCTGTGATGGAACGCAAGGTGTCGGACCAGGCCAGCAGTCCGTCCAGCGTGGCGCGACGGCCACGCCAATCCAGCTGGGCCAGGGCTTCGGTGCGCCTGGCCATGCCCTGCAGATAAATCTCGCCCCCCAGGTCGGGCGGCAGAAGTCCGGGTTCCAGGTCGAAGAGAGCGCCCAAGGTCCGTGGGATTAGGGCCAGGGAGGCTTGCCAGCTCCCCGTGGCGCTGTCCAACCACTCCGCACTGCCCAGGGATCGGCCTTCCGGCGTGATGAGGAAGAGGCGGCAGGCCGGCAGGCTTTCACCCACCATCTGTCCGGCCAGCACTTCCCCCGTGGCGGACAAGAGCGGGCCGTCCCGCCCCTCCAGGCTTCCCTCCACTTCGCCTCGTTCAATGCGCCACTGCGGTCCGGCGCGACGCAGGAGCAAATCCACATCAACCAGGGCAAGACTTCCCCGGGCCACCTTGCCGCGCAGGGCCGCAAGCCCTTCCGTCTCGGCCTGCAGGTGCAAGACGGCACCCACCTGCTCCACACCCTTGCCCAGGGAAAGCTCAGCGCCACCTTCAATGGAAACGCCCGCCATGGGACTCCAGCGCAGCTCCTTCACTGTCGCGGATCCCGCTTGCCAGCTTGCGGCAAGGGAGGCATCGCCCAGATTGCGTTCCTTCAGGATGACCTGGCTCAGTTCCAGCTGGCCATCCAGGCGTGGCCCATTCCGCCAGTGGCCCTGCAGGGTGAAGGCCGCCAGCCCGCTCAACTCGGGAGGGGTCTGGCCCTGCATGCGGCCCAGGGCCTGTGCCACTGGGCGAAGATCCCAGTCGTGTCCCCGTGCCCACAAACGCGCTCCTTCCAGCCGCCAGGGCATGGAAGCCTGGCACTCCAGCCCCTGGCCATCCCAGTCAAGCGCGCCACGCTGCACCCACAGGCTGTCCGCATCGAGCCCCAGATCCAGTCGTCCACGCACCACGCCACCCTCGCGGACCAGGACCAGCTGGTTCACCACCACTGTTCCCGCGCCGGACAGACTGTCCAGGGCACCGGCGGCCAGGCGTCCCCCCACATGGAGATTCACGCCCACATCCGCCTCTTTCAGTTCGGGCAGACGCTCTGGTTCAAGGATGGACTGGCTCAGGCTGTCCAATTGCAGGCTGAAGCGTCCGTCAAGGGTCTGTGCGTCCAGGCGCATGTCGGCATGGAAGGCCTGATGTTCGTTGTCCAGCACCTGGCTGCGCAGCAGCACATCCACCATGCCACTGTGGCGGAAAACCTGGCCGTCCAGGCCGTCCACCAGCGAGAGAAACTCGCCGCCCGGACGCCGCCACTGGATGGCCCCCTGGGACAGTCGCACCTCGGGCATGTTTCCCAGGGTGGGTTTTAGCCCTTGCAGCCATTGCTGAAAGGTGGGGCGGGTCTGGCTTCTTTTGTGGAGCAGGCTGTCGTCCAGGACAAGAATGAAATTCTCCAGGTCCACGCGTTGCACGGCGGCGAGGGCGCGGGTGGGGGACTTCAACCACACCAGCGGAGCCAGGCGCAACCGCACCATGCGCGATTCAAGGCGAAGGCCGCCGCCGGCGCGGGACAGGCCAAGATCCTGCAGATCCAGCCCCACCCAGGCGGGATGCACTGCCGCCAGTTCCACCCGCTCCAGGCCCCTGGCCTCAAGCAGGCGCACCAATTCGCCGCGCAGACGCTCCTCCAGGCCCAAGAGGCGCCAGGCCGCCAGAAATCCCAGGATCAACAGGGCGGGAACCAGCATCAGCGCCAGAATCCAGCGCCGGGGCTTCATGGACGCACTTGTTCCGATGTGCGCCCAAAGCGGCGTTCACGGCAGGCAAAGGCGGCGAAGGCCTCCTCCAACTGGGGGCGGCGAAAATCCGGCCACAAGGCTTCGCTGATGAAGAACTCGGTGTACGCAACCTGCCAGAGCATGAAGTTGGACAGGCGGTATTCGCCGCCCGTGCGGATGAGCAGGTCCGGATCGGGCAGGCCACTGGTGAAGAGCCGGCGGGAGAACTCCGCCTCGTCCACGGAGGGTTTTCCTTCCTTCAGCAGCTGATTCACCACATGGAGGATTTCCTGGCGGGATCCGTAGGAGAGGGCCAGGTTGAGCACAAGACCGGTGTTGTCCCGGGTTTTCTCCATGGCCTTCAGCATGCCCTGACGGGCCCTGGCGGGCAATTCGTCAAGGAAGCCCATGGTGCGCACCTGCACACCGCTGGCGTGCAGACGATCCACTTCGGCCGTGATGGTGCGCAAAAGCAAGCCCATCAGGGCGCGTACCTCTGCCGGTGGGCGCTGCCAATTTTCCGAGCTGAAGGTGTAAAGGGTCAGGGCCTCCACCCCCAATTGGCCACAGACCTCCACGATTTCGCGCACGCTGTGGATGCCTTCCCGGTGGCCGGCCACGCGGGGAAGTCCACGGGAGCGTGCCCAGCGTCCGTTGCCATCCATGATGATGGCCACATGGCGGGGAAGCTCGCGCACAGGGCGGGAATCGTGGGTGGAACTCCTGGCCAAATGGTCTCCTGTTACAGGAAGGCGCGGCGGAGGGCCCTCGCCCCGCGCCGCGCATCCTTCAGGCCTCCCGCGAGACCTTCAACATCCTGGACCACTGCCCACAGAAACGCGGGCAGTGGCGGCGAGCTACTCGCCGCCTTTCTCCATCAGCGCCTTGCCCCGGCTCATGTTGTCCCGGATGCCGGTGCGGATCAAGGACACGCCCAGGTTGAACATCAGGCCCTTGTTCTCGGGCTGGAGATTCAAGCATTTCTCGAAGTACTGGGCCGCCTTCATGGCATCCTGCTCGGCCTCCGGCAGATCCTGGAAGTAGAGCACGGCCATGCTGTACCAGCTGTCGAAAAGCAGGTCGTTGCGGTCGGGCGCCAGGCCTTCCACTTTGGCAAAGGTGGCCAGGGCGCGCTTGGCGTCGCCCATGTCGCGATAAAGCAGGGCCTGGTTGTACACCAGCATGGCGTCATTGGGATTCTTGGCAATGGCCTTGTCCAGATAGACCACGGCCTCGCCCATCAGGGCCTTGCCCTCGGGGCTGATCTCGTCCTTGTCGTTCTTCATGGCCAGGCCCAGCTGGATACGGCTCTTGGCCGCGAAGGTTAGCAGCTCGGCGTGCTCCGGGTGGCGCAACAGTGCGCGATCCACCGCGGCGCGGGTTGCCTGATAGTCCCGCACATTGTAGGTCAGCTGCGACAGGGTGACCGCATAATCCACGCTGTCCGGATAGGCTGCCGCCAACTTGTCATAGACCTGGGCCGCCTTCTCCAGCAAGGGAAAGCCCGCCGCGTCCGCATAGAGGGCGTTGAATTCCGTGATGTACAAATCGCCCATGCGCTTGCTGAAATCCACCCGGTCGGGCAGGATCTCCAGAGCCGTCACGATGCGCGCGCGGGCCTGGTCGTAGTGGTCGCGCACCGCGGCGCTGTCGCCTTCCGCCAGTTTGGCGTCGGCCTGCCGCGTCTGCTCCAGCGAGCCGTTCCACAAACCCATCCACAGCTTGTCGATGATCTCGGAGGCTTCGCTCTTGTACTTCTTGCGATCCGACTCCTTGTCCGCGCACTGGTCCAGCTTGGCGAAGGCCGCGCTCATCTCTTTCCAGCGCTTCTGCTCGGCATAAAGCTCCACCAGCCTGGCGTAGACCTGGGCCTCCTTGGATTCCTTCTGGTCGGCTTTCTCGTACCACTCCAGGGCTTGCTTCATATCGCCCTGATTGAAATATGTGTTGGCGCTGCGCAGCTCCATGGACTTTCCAGCCAGAGCCGGTCCACACTGCATGACGAGCATTGCCGCGGCGGCGACAAGACCCAGGCGAATCTTCTGGTTCATCCTCTTCACTCCTGTGTCCCCTCCTTGAGCAGGGGCTTGCTGGTTCCGGCCAGGACTGCGGCGATGCTGATGGTGAAAGGTGGCCGCAGCAGGCCCTCTTCGGTCACAATATCTTGAATCCAGTCTGCGGGCACCACATCGAAGGCCGGGTTCCATGCCGGAACCGTCTCCAGTGCCCAAGTCCGGCCAGCGTGGCCGCGCAGTTCATCCGCCGACCGCTCCTCAATGGGAATGGCGCCCCCGTCAGGGCAGGACGCGTCCACCGTGGAAAGGGGCGCCACCACATGGAAGGGCACGCCGTGATGCCGCGCAGCCAGGGCCAACCCGTAGCTGCCCACCTTGTTGGCCGTGTCCCCATTGGCGGCAATGCGGTCCGCGCCAATGAACACGCCATCCACACCCAGGCGTGCCATGGCGAAGGGTGCCATGGAGTCCGTGATGAGGCGCACGCGGATTCCCGCCTCCATCAACTCCAGCGTGGTCAGGCGCGCGCCCTGCAGCAGGGGACGCGTCTCATCCACCAGCACTTCGAAGTCCAGGCCCTGGCGATGGGCCTCCAGCAACACGCCCAGCGCGGTGCCCACGCCACTGGTGGCCAGCGGCCCGGCATTGCAGTGGGTCAAGTAGCGGCCGCCATGTTTCACCAAAGCCGCACCCAGGGTGGACATGCGGCGGCAGGCGGCGCGATCCTCCTGGTGCAGGGCTATGGCGCGTTCCAGGGCCAGACAAGACCACTGCGCCCCGGCATGGCCCCGCAAGGCCTCCAGCGCCTGACCAACTCCCCATGACAGATTCACCGCCGTGGGACGGGCCTGGGCCACCCTGTGGGCCAGGCCTTCTACTCGCTGCATGTAATCGGGATGCCCTGGATCTCCCGCCTGGCGGCAGGCCAGCGCCACTCCATAGGCGCCACCAAGGCCCAGGGCCGGCGCGCCCCGTAGGCGCAGCGCGGAAATGGCCTCGCACAGGCCGTCCACCGAATCCAGCGTAAGCCTGTGGATCCGGTGGGGCAGCACAGTCTGGTCCACGATGACCAGCGCGTCATCCGCCCATTGAAGGGGTTCCATCAGGCCAGCCGGAACTCCGCCAGGGCGGCGAACTGCCCCAGCCTTTCGTCAAGCTCGTGGGCAGTGACACTGAGCAGGCGATCCAGGCTGAAGGCCTCCACGCTGAAACTGGCCAGTGCCGATCCGCGGATCACCGCGCGGCGCAGGGCGGCATCGTCCACCACGGCCTCGGCGGCAAGGGAGCCCACGAAGCCGCCAGCGAAAGTGTCCCCGGCCCCGGTGGGATCCACCACTTGCTCGAGGGGAAGGGCGGGGGCGGCAAACAGGCGCTCGCCATTGAGCATCAGGGCCCCGTGTTCGCCCTTTTTCACCACCACGGTCCGCGGTCCCATGCGGCGCAGGGCGCGGGCGGCTCCCAGCACCGTGCGTTGGCCGGTAAGTTGGCGGGCCTCCTCATCGTTCACGATGAGGATGTGCGTGCGGGCGATGACCTGCTTCAGATCCTCCAGGGCGGTATCGATCCACAGATTCATGGTGTCCGTGACAATGAGTTCCGGATCCGCCATTTGATCCAGCACATCCAATTGCAGCCTGGGCTGGATGTTGGCCAGGAAAAGGACGGGCCGACGGCGGGCCTCCGCGGGGATGCGCGGTTGGAAGCTCTCGAAAACCCCCAACTCGGTGAAGAGTGTGTCCCGGCCCATCATGTCAGCATGGTAGCGCCCACCCCAACGGAAGGTGCGGCCGCCCGGCACGATCTCCAGGCCTTCCAGCGAGACCCCAAGCGCCTTCAGTGGCTCAAGCCGATGCAAGGGGTAATCCTCGCCCACCACGCCCACCACCAGCACGGGGGCGTAGCGCACGGCGGCCGCTGAAAAAAAGAAGGCGCTGCCGCCCGGCACATCGGTCACTCGGCCATGGGCGGTTTCCACGCTGTCCAGCGCGGTGGATCCCACAACCAGAATCTCTCGGGGCATGGAAGTTCTCCTTGTTGGGGGGAGAAATGCCGCAGCCAGCCCTCAGCTGGCGGAACGGGCCTTGCGCTTTTGCTCCGCCACCAGCCGGCGGCGCTCCAGATCCTCGCGGGCTGCTTTCAGTGTGCCCAGGGTGCCTGTGCGTTCATCCACATCCAGGCGCAGGGCATCCGCCCACAAGCGCTCCAGATTGTAATGGCGCCGCTTCTGGGGCTGGAAGCAGTGGAAGATGACATCCACGAAATCCACCACCATCCACTCGTCCGAGTCCTTTTCGGAGACATGGGCGCGATCGCCCAGGGCGCGTGCCTCATCCATCACGAAGTCCGTGATGCTGCGCACATGCATGCCCACCTGTCCAGTGGCGATGACGAAAAAATCCGTGGTGTCGGTTAGGCCGCGCAAATCCAGCACGACAATGTCTTCGGCCTTTTTGGCCCAGGCCATTTTGGCGATGCGGCGGGCCAGATGGATTCCCTTCAAGGGGTGGTCCTCACTTGCTTCATGATGGGCAGTTGATCCTGGTCCGCTCCCAGGATGAGCGTGATGTCCACATCCACGAGGTTCGGATCCTCCTCGTAGGTGATGCGCGCCGACGAGAGCCCAAGGTCCTGGGCCAGGCGCATGGAAAAGGCCGGCGCCTTCATGCGGCTTACAATGCGCGTCTTCTCCAGGCTTTCGCCGGCATTGCCGGTCTCGCGCACATCGTAGCGCAAGCGGCGCAGACCGTCGGCCGCCTTGGCCGCCATGAGGCGCACGCCGGAGGCGTTAAGCACCTGCACGCGGATTTTGGGGCGCTCTCCTTCGCCAGCGGCCTGGCCACCGGCGGCGGTGCTTTCCTCCACGGGAGCCGGTCGCGACACGGGGCGAAGGGTGTCTGCATCCAACACCGCGCTGCCCGTGTCGGTGGCGGGGCGCTCCGGCTGGGCGTCCTGCCTGGCGTCCTCCACCACAACCGGATCGTCGCTGGTGGCGAAGCCCGCCAATTGGCGCAGATCGTCAACAGGAAGACGATTCCAGATGAACATGAGCAGGGCAAGATTGGCCAAGCTTACCACCAGCCCTGTCCATGCAGCGAACGAGGTCCAGAAGGAGCCTCCGCCAGAAGAGCCGGATGAGGTGGGAGCCGTGCGTTTGATGGACATGCCGTGAAGAATCCGGAGTTGATTAGGGTTGGAAGTTCCAGCCATCCAGCGGGCTGTGCCAGGCACCGGGCCAGCTTGAGCGGGGCGCCATGCCACGGGAGGCCGCCAGGTGCATCTGGAAGTTCTCCGATGGGCGCCAGCTTATTTCCGCGCCGCCCACCAGATTCTCGCCGGTGCCGCCGGGCATCATGCTGTTGTGGAAGACACTGCGCACGCCAAGCTGCAGGCGCATGTCCACCGTATTGCTCAAACGGTAATCCAGATTGCTCAGGTAAAGGCCCGCTCCCACGCCGCCCTGGCTGCCGCCGGCATAACCCATGGACATGCTGTGGCTGACATGAAGCCTGGATGGATCCAGCAGGGGTCCACTGAAATTCAGTCCACCGCCGGGCTGGATGACCATTCCCTGCAGGGCCTGGATGTCCACACGATCCTTGAATTGGGCCAACGCCCCCAGCGCCAGACAAGGCACCAAGGCGCAGCACAGGAGCCGGGATCTGATCATGATTGGCGGCCTTCCCATTGATGGAGAAAAAGATAGCGCTTCAACGGCTGCTAATCGACCCGGGTTCCCTGGCGCCGACGCAGTTCCTCCTCCACATGGGCCAGTTGCTCAATGGTGTTCACGCCCTGAATCTCCTCCGCGTCCTGGGTGGGCAGGGCGGACACGGGCAAGCCGTCGTCCACCAGGAAGCGAATCACATCTGTGAGGTACAGTTCCCCCTGGGCATTGTCCGGGGTCAGGCGGTGGATGCAGCGAAAGAGCTGCTCCGTGTGGAAGAGATAGATGCCGGAGTTGATTTCGCGCACGGCGCGCTCCTCCTCCGTGGCATCCTTGTGCTCAACAATGCGATCCACTTGCCCGTCGGCTCTGCGGATTAAACGGCCATAGCCGGTGGGATCATCGAAGATGGCGGTGAGCACGGTGGCCGCGTAGCCTCCGGCGTCATGATGGTGGGCCAGTGCCTTCAGTGTATCGCCCGAAAGCAGGGGAACATCACCGGACAGGACCAGCACCTGTCCCTGTCGGCCCTCCATGGCTTCGCGGCACATTTGCACCGCGTGGCCCGTGCCTTTCTGCTCCGACTGGATGGCGAAGTGCACGCCGCGCCCGCCCACGGCTTCCATCACCGCCTCGCGCTGGTGACCCACCACCACCACCTGATGGCTGGCACCGGCGGCATCGGCCTGGTCCAGCACCCAGTCGATGAGCGGCCGCCCCAGGCAGGGGTGGAGCACCTTGGCCAAATCGGATTTCATGCGCGTGCCCTTGCCGGCGGCCAGCACGATGACAGACAAATCCTGGGACATTCCCGTTCTCCCTTTATCCTTGGAGTGTCGAAGATGTTGCAGGATCCGGCGATTGGGCCAATGGCCCCCGCACCACCCGCATGTTGTCAATGAGCCGCGTGCGGCCCACCCGCGCCGCCACCAGCAGCGCCATTTCCCGACCCGCCTCGTCCATGTCACCGGCAGAACCGGCCCACGCGGGGTCTCCCCCCACTCCCACCAGACTGTCCAGGCTTTCCCAATCGGTGATGTGCAGATACTCCAGCTGAAGCTTGGGATGGACCGCCAAGTGCTTGGACATGGCGCACAGGGCCTCCTTCAAGGGCAGACCCGCCGCCACCGCCGCCTTCCCTACTTCAAGCGCCTGGTGCAGGGTTAGGGCTTCCCGGCGTTCCTCAACATCCAGGTACACATTGCGGCTGCTCATGGCCAGGCCATCGGCTTCACGCAGGGTGGGGCCCTCCATCAGCTCCACTTCCAAGTTGAAGTCCTTTACCATGCGGCGGATGAGCCAGAGCTGCTGGGCATCCTTTGCACCGAAAGCGGCGCAGCGGCAGCGCGTCCACATGAAAAGGCGCAGGACAATGCTGAGCACGCCACGGAAGTGACCGGGACGCATGGCGCCGCAGTAACGATCCGCCGCCGGTCCCGGCACCACCCAGGTGGCGAAGTCCGCGGGGTAGACCTCGGATGCCCGGGGAACCAGCACGCCGTCCACCCCGGCTGCGCGGCACAGGTCAAGATCCCGCTCCAAATCCCGGGGATAGCGGGCAAGGTCTTCCGAAGGCCCGAACTGGGCGGGGTTGACGAAAATGCTCAGCCACAGCTGATGGCAATGAGGACGTAAAAGGTGCACCAGTGAAAGGTGCCCTTGGTGGAGATAGCCCATGGTGGGCACCAGGCCGATGCGCTTTCCATTGCGCTCCAGCTCCCGGGCCCGGGCCTGCATGGCCGCAAGGCCAGTCACCAGCTCCATGTCAGACTTCATCCTGGCTGGGAAAACTGCCCTCGCGCACGGCCTGGGCATAGGCGGCGACGGCAGCCCGCACGGGATCGGCCAAATGGGCGAAACGGCGCACAAAGGAGGCGTCCATCTCCTCGTACAAGCCCAGCAGATCCACATTCACCAGCACCTGCCCGTCGCAATGGATGCCACTGCCAATGCCGATGGTGGGAATGGACAGTTCGCCGGTGATGCGCCGCGCCAGACCCGGCTCCACCTTCTCCAGCACAAGGGAGAAGCAGCCCGCCTTTTCCAGGCGCAGGGCTTCGTCCAGCAACCGGGCGGCCTCCTCCTCTGAGCGGCCACGCTGTCCCCAGCTGCCCAGACGATGAATGCTCTGGGGGATAAGGCCCAGATGGCCCATCACGGGAATGCCGCAGTCCACCAAGCGGCGAATGGTGTCCTCCACGGCAGGGCAGCCCTCGATTTTCACGGCCTGTGCCCCGCCCTCCGACAGCATGCGGCCACAATGGGCCAGGGCGGCATCAAAGGAGCCCTGCACGCTCAGGAAGGGCATGTCCGTCACCACCAGGGCCCGCGAGGCTCCCCTTCGCACACAGGCTGTGTGGTAGGCCATTTGGTCAACCGTCACCGCCAGCGTGTCCGCCCGTCCTCCATAGACCATGCCCACGCTGTCCCCCACCAGGAGGATGTCCACACCGGCCTGTTCCTGCAGACGGGCGAACAGGGCATCATAGGCTGTAATGGCCACAATGCGCTCGCCTTTGGCCTTCATGCGGCGCAGGCTGGCCACCGTCAGGGCGCGCGCCTTTCCTTCCACCGACATGCTCAACTCCCTTCCACGGCGTGCCCGGGCACCGCTCGACGGATCCAGCCGCCGCCCAGCACCTGGTCGCCCAAGTAAAACACCACGCATTGTCCCGGCGTAATGGCCCGGCGCGCCTCATAAAAGCGCACATGGGCCACGCCATCCTTCACTTTCACCACACAAGGTGCGCCAGCATCCCGGTAACGGATGGCGCCCAGACACTCCAGCTCCCCATCAGGGAACTCCACCAGCCATTTGAGGCCGTCGGCCTCCAGCGCCGTGTGGTACAAATCCTGCTCCGGCCCCACGCGCACATCCCCGGTGGAGGCGTCAATGCCGCTGACATAGAGGGGCTTGGGTGCCGCCAGGCCCAGGCCGCGACGCTGTCCCACGGTGAAGTGGGCAATGCCCTTGTGAGTCCCCACCACGCGGCCCTGGTCGTCCACCAGGTTGCCACCCTGCAGCTCATGGGCGCGTCTGGGATTGTGGTGGGCCAGGAAGCGGCCATAGTCGCCATCGGGCACGAAGCAGATGTCCTGGCTCTCCGCCTTCTCCGCCACCGCAAGGTCCAGCTGGCGCGCCAATTGCCGCACCTGGCTTTTGCTCAGGTCACCCAACGGGAACAGGGTGTGGGCCAGCCGATCCCGGGCCAGGCCCCACAGGGCGTAGCTCTGATCCTTCTCCCGAAACGCGGCGCGGGCAAGAAAGTGCCCATTGTCCGCCTGAACCACCCGCGCATAGTGGCCGGTGGCCACGGCATCCGCCTGGATGCGCTCCGCCCGCAGCCACAGGTGCTCCCACTTCAGGTGTGTGTTGCACAGCACGCAGGGGTTGGGCGTGCGGCCAGCGAAGTACTCACTGGCGAAGACATCCATCACATCGCGGCGAAACTCGTCGCTCAGGTCCACCACCTGATGGGGAATTTCCAACCTGTCGCACACGCGGCGGGCATCGTTGTAGGCGCGCAGGTCGCAGCAACTGCGCTCGGGCGAGGCCAGCCCCGTGTCCACATGACCATGCAGGCGCATGGTCATGCCCACCACCTCATGGCCTGCCTGCACCAGCAAGGCCGCCGCCACAGCGGAATCCACGCCGCCGGACATGGCCACCACCACACGCAGGCGCTTCACTGGGCGCCCCGCAGTCGTTCCACATGCTCGCGCAGACGCTGGGCCGCGTAGCTGAGATCCTCTTCAACCTGATGGCGGCCCAACACCAGCCGGATGCATCCCTTGGCCTGCCGCCTGCTAAGTCCCATGGCCAACAGGACATGGCTGGGCTCCACGCTTCCCGTGTGGCAGGCGCTCCCACTGCTCACGGCAATGCCATCCAAATCCAGTGAGAGCAGCAAGGCCTCTCCTTCCACATCCTCGAAGCAAAGGGAGAAGTGGCCGGGCAGCTGATCCGCCACGGCGCCATCCCCCAGCATCACCATGCCGGGCACCTTGCCCAGTGCGCTCTTGAAATGCGAGGCCAAGCGGCGCAGGTGATCCGCATGCGGTCCAAGATTGCCTGTGGCACGCTCAAGGGCCAAGCCCAGGCCCACAATGCCCGGCACATTCTCCGTGCCGCCCCTTCGCCCCTCCTGCTGCAGTCCCCCTGTGATTTGAGGTGCCAAGCGGGTGCCACGACGCACAAAAAGGAAACCCGCGCCCTTGGGTCCGTGGAATTTGTGGGCGCTGCCGCTGAGCAGGTCCACGGGAATGCGGTCCACGCGCACATCCAGCCGACCCAGGGCCTGCACGGCATCGCTGTGCACCAGCACGCCGCGCGCGTGGCAGATGCGGCAGATGGCCTCCATGTCGTGGATGGAGCCCACCTCATTGTTGGCCCATATCACGCTCACCAGGCCGACAGGCTGCTGGTCCAGCGCGGCTTCCAGGGCGCCCGGATCCACGCGGGCGCGGCCATCCACAGGCAGGCGCACCACGCGCCGTCCCATCGCCTCAAGGTCCGCCGCCGTGTCCAGTACCGCGGCGTGCTCAGCTGCGCCCACCACCAGGGCGTGCTCACCGGGAAATGCCGCCAGCGCACCGCGCAGGGCCAGATTGTCCGACTCGGTTCCGCCGCTGGTGAAGAGAATTTCTTCCGACCGTGACGCGCCAATGGCCCCCGCCACCTGTTGGGCGGCCTCGTCCACCAGTGCGCGTGCCCGGCGACCAAAGCCGTGGCCGCTGGACGGATTCCCGAAGTGCGTGCTCCCCAGGCGCAGCATGGCCTCCAGGACTTCCTGGTCCAGCGGTGTGGTGGCGGCATGATCCAAATACACCTTGCGCAACATGCGCGTGCTCTCCCGCTGCTCCCATGGCCTTGCGAAGTCCGATGATCCCGGGTGCCCAACATAGAAAGGCAAAGGGAGCGCCGCCTCCGGTCGCTTGGTGACCTTCTTCTGGAAAACCGTGGGGTTTGGCCCTGCGACACGACAACCCATGTCAAGCCAGTTCCCGGCAATGGGACAGGCTCAGGGGCGCCAACTCCACTCCAGCCGCGCCCACAGGTTTCGTCTGGGCCTGGGGGAGGAACTCAAGCGCTCGCCCACCCACTCCCATTTCAAATCCAGGTGCAGGCTGCCAGTGGCGGTGGCACGGTGGACCTGCAGCAGAGGCCCCTGTCGGCGCTGCCAACGCACCAGCGTGCTCCGCCGCTGGCCACTGGCGGCGGACCAGTCCCAATCCCGGCGATCCAGCCAATCCCAGCCTGGAGTCAGGGCCCAGCTTCCCCGGCGCGCCTCCAGCGAAACGCCGGTCTGCCACTCAAGCGCGGAGTCCGAGAGGCGCTCAAGGCCGTCGGCTTTCAGATAACTGCCACCGTCCTCTTCCATCCAGCGACCACGGGTTTCCAGGGTCCACCGCCACCGGCTCCTGGGCAGGGCGAGCTCCCGCCGGGCTTTCTCCTGCACCTGCAGACGGCGCTGGATCCAACTGCGGGGCTCATCCGCGCTGTCGAAATCGTAAAGCCGGTAATCCGCCACCACCTGCCCACTTCCAGCCAGCAGCCAGGCGCCCAGACGCATGCGATGCCCGGCGGCGGCCCTCCAGGTGCGACCCTGATGATTGGCCTGACTGCGGCTTGCCTGCACATGGCGCTCGGCGGACAGCTGCAAGCCGCACTCCAGCGACAGGCGGGCTCCCGTGCCCAGCACGTGACTCCAGCGCAACAGGCCTTCACGCCGGGCCTGGTCCATGTCGTCCGGATCCCGTGGAAGCAGTCCCATGAAGTCCGTGTCCCTGCGCCTCAGTTCCGTGGCGCTGAACAGGCCCAGGCTGTCGGATCCCGGCAACCACAGCAGTTGGGCATGCAAGCGCTGCCGCGCAATGGCACTGCGCGATCCGCCCGCTGCCGTCATGGTGCCCGCCTGGGTCTCCTGGGCCTGACGCAGGAACAACAGGCCGCCCTTCAATCGCCAAGCCCCCGCCGACAGGAAAGGCTCCAGTTGAAGCTCCAACCCACGGTCAAAATAGGAGGCGCGGGTTGCGCTGCTGTCCTCCTCATCTTGGGGATCACGATCCTGCCGACGACTCCAGGCCTGGACCCTTGCGGACATCAGGGCCCCTTTGGCCAAACGCCCCTGGTAGAGGTTCTCCACCTCCAGATCCAGACTACCGCGCCTTTCCAGCTTCTCCACCAGCGGATTGGGGAAGGCGTCCTCCCGTGACCGGCGCAAAGCCAGACGCGTGCTGTTCCGTGTCTCCTCCGGCCCCTTCCAGTGGGCGTTCACCACTGCGTCCTGACGCTGATTTCGCCTGTCGCCCGGCTCCTCCAGGACGGCGCTCCCCCGTCCATCCAGGCGCAGCGTGCCCGATGTTCCCGCCATCCCCAGGCTGGCCCCCACACGAAGGCCCTGATCCTGGCCCGACTGTCGCCGGTCCTGTATCCATCCCGCCAGGACTTCCGCCTCAACGAAACCGGCATGGCGGATGCCCGCCTCCAGTGACTGTCCCAAAGTCTCGCGCAGACTGCGCCGCTCGTTGAACAAGCTCTGCCTTGCCTTCCAGCGCAAGCGCCAGGGACCGTCCAATCGATGGGTACCGTCCAGCAGGGTTTGCTCGAACAGGCGACGACTGTCCCGGTTGTAGGCGCGGAAGCCCGCCCGCCATTCCGCCTTCACCTCAAGGCGCAGACTGTCCTTTCCCTGGGCCACGGAATGACTGGCCAGGAGGCGCGCACTATGGTCCTCCAGACCGCGCATGCCGTCCTGACGGAATTCCAGCGGCCAGGCGGGTGTGGAAAGCAGGAATGGCAGGAAGATCTGGAGCGCGGGCCCAAGGACCTTCAAGAAGGGCCGAATGACGGGGCGGCGTGCCGTGCGCACCATGCCTGTTCCCGCCTCAGATCTGGCCAGGGGATTGCTGCTCCGCCAGGCGCCGGGCGCGTTCCTCTTCGGAGACCTGCTGCACCAGGGCACCACCGGACATGACCAGCTTCACCGCATCCTCCACCGGCATGTCAAGCTGGATCACTTCGTCCTCTGGCACATAGACCAACATGCCGCTGGTGGGGTTTGGCGTGGTGGGAATGAAGATGGACAGGAGGCGGTTGTCCAGCGGTCCCCGCAGGCGTTCACGGATCTCGCCGCCGGCCCGCCGGGTAAGGAAGCCGATGGACCAGATGCCGGGACGGGGATACTCCACCAGCACGGCCTGGCGGAAGAGCTCGCTCTTGGAAGAGACGAAGGAATCCAGGATCTGCCGCACGGCGCGCGTGAGCTTGCTGAGAAAGGGGATGCGCTCCACCAGGCTCTTGCCCACGCGCAGCACCTGCAAACCCAGGTAGTGCTTGGTCAAGGCGCCCACCAGCAGGATGAGCAGGATCAGCAGGATGAAGCCCAGCCCGGGGATGTAGGGAAGGTGGGCGCGGTGCAGCATGGACTGGATGATGCTTCCCAGCACGCTGTCCAGCCACTTGAAGACTCCCACCAGAACCCAGATGGAAAGTCCCACCGGCGTCAGGGTTACGACGCCGGCCATGAAGGTGTTGCGCAGGCGTCGCCACATGGATCAGGGCCTCCCTTCCGTGGCCGCCTTGCCCTTTCCCGTGCTGTCCGGTGGCAAAGCAACGCGCAGAATCTCTTCACCGGGACGGGCCATGCCCATCAGTCGGGCCTCTTCTTCCAGTGTGAAGGGATCCTTCACCTTCAACCGCATATTGCGGCTGCGGTACCAGTTGATGCGCGCCTGCAACTGGGTGGAGCGGTTGTCCAGGGAGTCCAGGGTCTCCCGCAGGCGGCGATGCACCAACAGGCCTTGATCTCCCAGTACGAACCACGCCAGGCCGGCCACCGCCGCCAGCACCAGGCTGAGTTTCATGCCCGGGCTGGCAAGAGGCGCCCGCCCCTCGCGCCAATCCCTGACGCGAGTTGCGAGCGCCCCCGCGATGTCCCGCAAAGGCCTCATGCAGCCTACAGCGCGGCTGTGCCGGCGTAGACGGCGGCGCTGCCAAGGGTCTCTTCAATCCGCAGCAGCTGGTTGTATTTGGCAATGCGATCTGTGCGGCTGAGGGAACCGGTCTTGATCTGGCCAGCACCCGTGGCCACCACCAGATCGGCGATGGTGGTATCCTCGCTTTCGCCGGAGCGGTGGCTGACCACGCAACGATAGCCGTTGCGCGTGGCCAGACGCATGGCGTCCAGGGTCTCCGTGATGGTGCCGATCTGATTCACCTTGATAAGGATGGCGTTGGCCACACCCTTGTCCAGGCCCATTTGCAGGCGCTTGGAATTGGTGACGAAGAGATCGTCGCCCACCAGCTGCACGCTCTTGCCCAGCTTGTCGGTGAGCAGCTTCCAGCCTTCCCAGTCCTCCTCCGCCATGCCGTCCTCGATGCTGACAATGGGATAGGCGGCGGCCAGTTCGGCCCAGTAATCCACCATCTGCTTGGAGCTGA
The DNA here is from genome assembly GCA_903910645.1 of uncultured bacterium. Lineage (GTDB taxonomy): Bacteria > CAIWAD01 > CAIWAD01 > CAIWAD01 > CAIWAD01 > CAIWAD01. Next base: position 69,292 of record CAIWAD010000172.1, read on the forward strand.
GGCTGCGATCCTCACCCTTCAGCACATAGCGCTTCTTCTTGGTGTCGTAGAACTCGCTGGAGGCGGGATCCAGGCAAATGAAGATGTCCTTGCCCGGCTTGTAGCCCGCGGCCTTGATGGCCTCCACGATGAGGTCCAGGGGCTCGCGGTTGTCCTTCATGTTGGGGCTGTAGCCGCCCTCATCACCCACGGCGGTGCCATAGCCCTTGGCCTGGAGCACCTTCTTCAGCGCGTGGAAGGTCTCGGCGCCCATGCGCAGCGCCTCGGCGAAAGTCTTCGCGCCACGCGGCTGGATCATGTACTCCTGCAGGTCCACATTGTTGTCGCTGTGGGCGCCGCCGTTGAGGACATTCATCATGGGCACGGGAAGGATGTGGGCGTGGGCGCCACCCAGATACTGGTAAAGCGGCAGGCCGGCGGCCTCGGCGGCGGCGTTGGCCACGGCCATGGAAGCGCCCAGGATGGCGTTGGCGCCCAGCTTCTTCTTGTTGGGCGTGCCGTCCAGGGCCACCAGCAGGCGGTCGATCTCCACCTGGCTGGAGGCATCCATGCCCAGCAGCTCGGGCATGATGATCTCATTCACATTGTTCACGGCCTTCAGCACGCCCTTGCCCAGGTAGCGCTTCTTGTCGCCGTCGCGCAGTTCCACCGCCTCAAACTGGCCCGTGGAGGCGCCGCTGGGCACAATGGCGGAGCCAAAGGCGCCGTCGGCAAGGCTGACCTCCACCTCAAGGGTGGGGTTGCCGCGGGAGTCCAGCACTTCCCGGGCGTGAACATCAACGATTTCGAACATGGATTCCTCCCAATGGAACAATGGAAGGCGTCAGGCCGCTTCAGGGGGCCGCGTCGGGGCCCTGGGCCAGCGCGCGCTTCAGGATCATCACCGTCGCCCCGCCACAGGGGCCCAGTCCACAGGCCACCCAGCCGTCGCGCTCCCGCTGACGCAGGATTTTGCGCAGAGTGGCGTCGTCACGCCCGGTAACCGCCACCACCTGATGGTCGTGGCGTGTGGCTTCCTTGCGGACGATGATGCGGGGGCCTGTCACATCGCCCATGGCGGCCACCGTAAGGCCCTCCGACTCGATGGTCTTGAGCAGGCTCTCCAGCTCACGACGATCTGTGAAGGTGGCGTCCATCACCTGGTGCGACATGTGGGTTCCCCTTGTTGCGACAAGCCTGTGGCGTTTGGCGTCCCAAGGTGGAAAAGTCGCGGCCCATGGGCAACAAAAGCGCTCCAATAGTGGATCCACGGGCAGCACAACGGGTGTTTTGTAGGTTGCCGCCATCAAATGGGGAGAAGGACATGGCCCGCCCGCGCGATCGATACGAAAATCCCTTGCAGGGGCGCTATGCCAGCGCCGCCATGAGCCGCATCTTCAGCCCCGATTTCAAGTTCCGCACCTGGAGGCAATTGTGGATCGCCCTGGCGGAAGCCCAGCGACAGCTTGGCCTGCCAGTGACGGAGGAGCAGCTGGACGAGTTGCGCGCCACGGCCAATGACATCAACTACGAAGTGGCCGAAGAGCGCGAGCGGATGACCCGCCACGATGTGATGAGCCATGTGCACGCCTGGGGCCTGCAGTGTCCCAGGGCGGCGGGCATTATCCATCTGGGCGCCACCAGCGCCTATGTTGGGGACAACACGGATCTCATCCAGCTGCGCGAGGCCCTGCAGCTCCTGCGCCTGCGCCTGTTGCGCGTCATCCGGCGCATGGCGGACTTCGCTGAGCGCTGGAAAGAGCTTCCCACCCTGGGCTTCACGCATTTTCAACCGGCCCAGCCTGTCACCGTGGGCAAGCGCGCCACCTTGTGGCTGCAGGACCTGATGATGGATCTGGAGGATCTGGACCATCGGCTGGCCACCCTGCGCTTCCTGGGATCCAAGGGGACCACGGGCACCCAGGCTTCATTCATGGCGCTCTTCGATGGCGATGAGGAAAAGGTGCGCATCCTGGATGCCCGGGTGCAGGAGGCCATGGGCTTCACCCGCGACTACGCCGTGGCGGGCCAGACCTATCCCCGCAAGGAGGATGCCCGGGTCATGGATTGGCTGGCAGGCCTGGGACGCAGCGTCCATCGCATTGGCTCGGACATCCGCATCCTGCAGCACCTGAAGGAGGTGGAGGAGCCCTTCGAAAAGGAGCAGATCGGCAGCAGCGCCATGGCCTACAAGCGCAATCCCATGCGCTGCGAACGGGCCTGCAGCCTGGCAAAACTGCTCATGGCCTTGCCCCAGGGCACAGGCATGACCGCCGCCACCCAGTGGTTCGAGCGCACCCTGGATGACAGCGCCCAGAAGCGGTTGGCCGTGCCCGAGGCCTTCCTGTGCGCGGACGCCGTCCTGCTCATCCTGGAGAATGTGTTCAGCGGCCTGGTGGTCTACCCGGAAGTGATCCGCCGCCACCTGGACGCAGAGCTGCCTTTCATGGCCACGGAGACCATCATGATGGAGGGCGTGAAGCGCGGCGGCGACCGTCAGCAATTGCACGAGGCCATCCGCCAACTCTCCATGCGCGCCGCGCGTCGGGTGAAGGAGGAAGGCCTGGACAACAACCTGCTGGAGCTGCTGGCGGAGGACACGCGCATTCCCTTTTCACGCACCGATCTGGCCGTGCTGTGCAATCCCCGCCATTTCACCGGACGGGCCGCCGGTCAGGTGGAGGACTATCTGCGCAACGAGATCCGTCCCCTGCTGGCGACAAACAGCACCGCCCTGGAGGGTGAGGCGGAAGATCTGCGCGTGTGACCAGGTCAGAGTAAAGGCTTGTCTATCCCGCGAAAAGGGTATGAGCCTGCAGATAGCATCGCTGGCGCCATGGAAACCCCTGGATCGCGGAGCCAATCCGAGGACGAGCACGGTCGCGCGGAGAGGGAGCTCGAGCTTCGGACATGAGAGTCGCAGTGCGCAGCGATGGGATTTCCCGTCAGGACAGAGTCACTGGGAGAAGAGATCCCGGTTCTTGCGGAGATGAAAGCGCCAACGGGGCACGAATCCACGCCACATAAGGAAATCGAACTCTTTTATCCTTGTATATCTGTCATCTCAATGCCTGATTTTCACACATGATTCAACGACACCTCGCAACCATCCTGAACCAATCCCTTGCTGAACAAGCTGCCGTGGTCCTGTTGGGTCCCAGGCAGGCGGGCAAGACCACGCTGGCCATGCAATTGGCGGAGGGCCGTCCTTCACTTTATCTGGATCTGGAGTCCGAAGCCGACTCCGCCATGCTCACGGAGCCCGTCCTCTTCCTAAGACAGCACTTGGATCGCCTGGTCATCCTGGATGAGGTCCATCGCGCACCGGGTTTGTTTCCCGCTCTTCGAGGGCTCATTGACCAGGCCCGCCGGGAAGGGCGCGGAAGCGGACGATTTCTCTTGTTGGGATCCGCTTCCCTGGACCTGTTGCGCCAATCCGGCGAATCCCTTGCCGGGCGGGTGGCCTATCATGAATTGACCCCTTTCATGGCGGTGGAGACAAGCTCGCCCATGGATGAGCATTGGTTGCGGGGCGGTTTTCCACCCAGCCTGTTGGCGGCGGACAATGCCCAGAGCCTGCGCTGGAGAAGGAATTTCATCCGCAGCTATCTGGAGCGCGACCTGCCGCAGTTTGGACCGCGCATTCCTGCGGAAAGCCTGCGCCGCCTGTGGACAATGCTGGCGCATCAGCAGGGTGGCCTGCTTAACACCGCGTCCCTGAGCCGCAGCCTGGGCCTGCATGTGCGCACAGTAGGCGCCTATCTGGATCTCTTGTGTGATTTGCTCTTGGTCAGGCGCCTGCCACCGTGGCATGCGAATGTTGGCAAGAGGCTGGTGAAGTCGCCCAAGTTCTTTGTGCGCGACAGCGGCTTGGTGCACGCCTTGCTGGGCCTGGAGAACCTGGAGGCCCTGCTCTCCCATCCCGTGGCCGGTCCAAGTTGGGAAGCCTTCGTGGTGGAACAGCTCCTGGCGCTGGTGGAGCCGGAGGCCCAGGCCTTCCACTACCGTACCAGCGGTGGTGCGGAAGTGGACCTTTACATCACCTGGCCCGACGGGGAATCCTGGCAGATTGAGATCAAGCGCAGCCTGTCGCCCCGGCCCTCGCGGGGTTTCCATTCCGCCCGTCAGGATCTTCAACCCACGCGGGCCCTGATCATTCATCCGGGCGATCAGAGCTTTCCACTGGGCAATGAGATCGAAGCCCTGTCGCTGGGCGCAGTCCTTGCGGACCTGAAGCAGCGATCGCATTCATAACAGCAGGTCTATCCTCCCCGCAAAAGCGGAGAACCGCTCAGGCCTCATCGCCAGCGAAGCTCCTGGATCGCGGAGCCAATCCGAGGACGAGCACGGTCGCGCTGAGAGGGAAATCGAGTTTCGTGTTGGAAGAAGGCTAAGGGGTAAAACAGAGACGGAAGCCCACATCGCTGCCTTTGCTCACCAGTGTGCCGTCGAAGCGCACAGCGCTGCCCACTTCATCCGCCGCGCCATACCAACAGCCACCCCGCGCCACTCGGCCCACACCTTCGCTGGGGCCCTGGGGATCCACATCGGCTTCTGAGCCGTAGGCGCCGTAAAGGTCGCTGCACCATTCCCACACATTGCCGTGCATGTCGAACAAGCCCCAGGCATTGGGAAGCCGACTCTTCACGGGCTGGGTGCTGCTGGAACTGGTGGGACGGAACACCGCGTGGCTTGACAGCTCCGGTTCAGGGCAGGACCATGGCCCTGTGCTTCCCGCCCGGCAGGCGAACTCCCACTCCGCCTCGGTGGGCAGGCGATAGATCCGCCCCGGGTGCAACTGGTTCAGCTTGGCGATGAAGGCCTGCACATCCCGCCAACTGACCTGCTCCACCGGACGCTGTTCACCCTTGAAACGCGCAGGATTCTGCCCCATCACCGCGGACCATTGTGCCTGGGTGACTTCCGTGCTCATCATGGCGAAAGGGGAAAGCGTCACCCGATGGGAGGGGCTCTCGTCGCTGTGGCGCCCTTCCCGCAGGGAATCCGCCGCGCTGGAAACTGTGCCCATCAGGAAAGCGCCACCGGTCAGGACTTGAAATTGCATGCCAGGTAGTGGGCCGTCCTCGGCCTTTGGGCCCTTGGCCGCTGGGGAGGCTTTTGGTGCGGCAAGCACCGCAGCAGCTCCGGCAAAGAGCAGGCAGATGACAATCCCTGACAGGCGACGCATGGTTGACTCCGGAAATTTGGCGCGCCCAAGGTAGCAGAGCGGATCAGGGCCGCCATCCCCTTCAGTGGGAAAGCTTGCCTTGTTCCATCCTTTTCAGGAATCGCCATCCTGCCGGGTGGAGCTAATCGTCGTCCTCGCCATGTCCTTCGCCCCGCTCCCTTCCTTCACCGTGCCCGCGGCCCTCGCCCGCCTCGTCCTCGTCACCGGAACGATGGCAGCGCACACAGTTCTGCCAATTGGCAATGCCCTCCTCCCGATGCTCCGCCGCCATGCGAGCCGGACGATGGGCGTGGCAACCGGTGCACGAGTAGCTCTCATAGCCCTTGCCCGGTTCATGACAATCGGCGCAGTGGGCGGGATGGTGACCATCAAAGCGGAAATAGCGCGCGTGGTCGTAGCGGGCGGGGCGCCAGGCCTGGGTGGCGTGGCAGGCGTCGCAGGCCCCATCAGCGGCCAGGTTGCGATGCAACTCATCAACGGGCCTGTCCTTGGCATGGCAGGATTGGCAGCTCTCTGTGCGCGAGAGCGTGCTGTGGTCGAAGGTGGCGGGAGTCCAGGCGTCCAGGCCATGGCAATGGGCGCAAGCGCTGCCCGCCTTGCGGTGCAGCTCGTCCGCCGGTTCCTGGCCTCCATGGCAAGCCGCGCAATCCTGGCGAATGTCCTCCGGCAGGCGCTGGTGGGTGAAGCGGGCGGCGGCCGCCTGACCCAGTCGACCGGCATGCTCCGCGTGGCATTCCATGCAGGCGTGGTCCTGGTTGCGCTGGTGAAGACCCTGCACGGCGGGACGGGCGTGCTCCAGCTCCCCACCCTTGCTGCCACGCAGACCAATTTCCGCCGGTGCGTGGCAGGCCGTGCAGCGCTCCACCGTGACACCCACCAGGGGCTCGTGGCAAGCCGTGCAACGGTTGGCCAGCTCCCGATGGCCGTCAAGCAGACGGCCGGGCTGCACCATGGCGCCGGGCAGAAGCCACGCCGCAACGGTGGATGCCGCCACCAGAATCAGGAAGGTGAGCACGCTGCGGTTCATGGCTTCACCACAACAAGAGGGTTGCCAACACGTGCACCAGGGCCAGGGCGGCGAAGGCCGCCGTGAGAGGCATGTGCACGCTGCGCCATTGTTTCATCATGTCCGTGAGCAGCGCCATGGCCATCAGGCGGCGCTCCACCTCATGGGGACTCAGATCCAGGGCTTCCAGCTCCTTTCGGCGATGGCCCAGGCGCTGTCGCGCTTCGCCCAGCAGCACCTTGCCCGTCAATCCGCTGGCCACCACCACCACCATGGCCAGCAGAGCCAGCCAGGGTATCCAGGCATTCAAATGGATGCCGCCATGCACCAGCAGCACCAGAGCCCCCACCCAGCCCAGCACTTCATGCAGCTGAAGAAGGCCCTTGGGGCTTCCCAGGCTCATCATTTTGCGGCGACGCAGGGAATGGAGAAAGGAAATGGCCAATAGGGCCACGCCCACCGGCCCCAGCCAGCGGCCCAGTTGCGGGAAGCCCATTTGGTGCAGCAGGATGTCCACCACCAGGGCGGACGCCAACAAGCAGAGGAAGAGAACAATGGAAGGCAGCACGGTGGTGGTGACAAAGCGACGCATCATCTCTCCAAAAAGGAGGGAGCAGGGTCCGGCCCTGCTCCCGTTCCAGTGCGTCGAACTCAGTCCAGCCGGTGCACCACCAGGCCGCTGTAGAGCTTGGGTTCAAACCAGGTGCTCTTGGGAGGCATCACCTGGCCGGAATCCGCCACGGCCATCAGGTCGTCGATGGAGGTGGGGAACATGGCCACCGCACAGGCGAAGCCGTCCTGATCCACGCGGCGCTCCAGCTCGTGCAGGCCACGGATGCCGCCCACGAAATCCAGTCGCTTGTCCGTGCGCGGATCCGTGATGCCCAGCATGTCCGTCAACAGATGCTTCTGAAGCAGGGCCACATCCAGGCTGGCCACCGCATCCTCACCCACCAGCTCGGGGCGGATGGTCAGGCGATGCCAGCTGCCTTCCAGGTAAAGGCCGAAAGTGCCGCGCTCCGCGGGTTTGCAAGGATCCCCGCGCTCACCGGCGGCCTCCACGGTGAAGGCCGTCTGCAGATCCAGCAGAAACTGCTGGGGCGTGCGGCCACCCAGATCCTTGATGAGGCGGTTGTAATCCATGATGTGCAATTGATCACTGGGGAAGCACACGGCCAGGAAGCGATTGTATTCCTCCTCGCCGGTGTGGGCTGGATTGGCCTCCTGCCGCTGCTGGCCCACCTTGGCGGCGCTGGCGCTGCGGTGGTGGCCATCGGCCACATAGAGGTTGCGCACCTTGGTGAAGCCGGCGCTGATCTCAGCCTGCAGGCGGGCGTCGTCCAAAACCCACCATTGGTGACGCACGCCGCCGGACTCGAAGTCGTAGATGGGGGCGTGGCCTTCCGTCCATTGCTCGGCAATCTGGTCCAGGCGGGCCTGTCCACGGTAAGTGAGGAAGACGAGGCCCACATTGGCATTGCACTCGTCCACATGGCGGATGCGATCCTTCTCCTTGTCCGCACGGGTGTGCTCGTGCTTGCGGATCACATCGTCCACATAATCCGCCACGCTGCAGCAACCCACCAGGCCCGTCTGCACCCTGCCATCCATATGCTGGCGGTAGATGTAGAAACAGTCCGTGTCGTCCTGCACCAGCACACCCAGGGCGATCATGCGGTCCAGATTCTCCCGCGCCTTGGCGTAGACACGGTCGTCGTAGAGGTCCACATCCTCCGGCAGGTCGATCTCCGACTTGTCCACATGGAGAAAGGTGTGCGGATTGCCGACGGCCTCCACACGGGCTTCTGCCGAATTCAACACATCATAGGGGCGGCAGGCCACCTGGGCCGCCAGATCCGCCCGGGGCCGGAATCCCTGGAAAGGCGTGAAATCCGCCATGCTCAGCCTCCCAACCGTTCACTGAGAATGGCCACCACCTCCGCACCGATGCGCGTCTGGGCCTGCCTGGTCTCGGCGCCAATGTGTGGCGTGACGCTGACACGGGGATGGCCCACCAGAACCGTGTTGGCGGTGGGCTCCTCGGCGAAGACATCAACGCCCGCCCCGGCCACCTTTCCACTCTCCAGCGCCGCCAGCAGGGCGGCCTCATCCACCACGCCGCCCCGGCTGCAATTCACCAGGCGCACGCCGTCTTTCATGGCGGCGAACTGTCCGGCTCCCAGCAGGGCGCCCTTGCTCTTGTCGAATGGCACATGGAGGCTGATGTAATCGCTGGCGGCCAGGAGCTCGTCCAACTCCACGCGGCGGACGCCATCCTGCTCCCACACAACGCCGGGCAGATCCGTGTAGAGCACGTCCATGCCCAGGGCCAGGGCACGCTTGCCCAGCTCCTGGCCAATGCGGCCAATGCCCACGATGCCCAGGGTGGCGCCGCCCAGCTCCACACCCTTGTACTGTTTCTTGTTCCACTCGCCCTGGCGCATGGTGACATTGGCGTGGGCGATGAATCGGCTGATGGCGAACATGTGGGCCAGCGCCAACTCTGCCACGCTGGCGCTGGAGGCCGTGGGCGTGTTGCGCACTTCAATGCCGTTGGCGCGGGCGAAGGCGTGGTCGATGTTGTCAATGCCCACGCCGCCGCGGATGATGAGCTTCAGCATACCGCCATCCAGCGCAGCCTGGATGTTGGGCTCGCGCAGTTTGGTGGCGCTGCGGATGACCACCGCGTCAAAGGTCTTCAGGCGGGCGTTCAGCTCATCGCCCTCGTAATGGGTGGTGTCCACATCGTGGCCCTTGTCCCGCAGGGCCTGCACGGCGGCGGCGTCCAGGCCGTCGTTCAACAGAATGCGTGCCATGGTCGCCTCCTACTTCAGGCCGATGATCTCTTCCATGTGGCCGAACAGCCCTTCCAGCTCCTCCCGCGTGCGCCAGCCCATGTGGGCGATGCGGAAGGTCTTGTCCTTCAGGTCGCCGTAGCCGTTGGCAATCTGGTAGCCGCGCTCGCCCAGGGCCTTGTTCAAGTCCCCGATGACCAGGTTGCGCGTGTTGTGCACCACGGTCACGGTGCGGCTGGCGTAGGCCTCGTCCACCAGAAGCTGGAAGTGCTTGGCCGCCCACTGGCGGGTCAGGCGCATGTTCTCCTCGTGGCGCTGCCAGTAGCTCTCCAGCCCCACGCTGAGCATCAGATCCAGTTGCAGGTTCAGCGCTGTCATGTGGCTCAAGGTGGGCGTGGACGGGTACTGGAAGTCCTTCTTGAAGATGAAGTCGTAGAGCTGGACCATGTCGAAGTAGAAGCCGCGCTCCTTCACCGTGCGCCCCCGCTCGATGGCACGGGGCGTGACGCTGCAGGCCGCCAGTCCGGGAGGCAGGGCCAACGCTTTCTGGCTGCTGGTGATGCAGCAGTCCACGCCCAGCTCGTCCACGGGAATGGGCGTGCCGCCCATGCTGCTCACCGCGTCCATCAGCCACAGCACATCCGGATAGCGGCGCCGCACTTCAGCAATGGCGCCCACCGGATTCATCACGCCGCTGGAGGTCTCGTTGTGGGTAATGGTGAAGGTGTCGTACTTGCCCGTGGCCAGGGCGGCCTCCACGGCCTCCGGCAGGGTGGGATCCCCCTGGGGCACTTCGAAAAGGTCGGCGGGCTTGCCGTTCATCACGGCCATCTCGTACCAGCGCTTGCCGAAGGCGCCCACGCTGAACACGGCGGCGCGTTCCTTGGTGAAGCTGCGGATGGCTCCTTCCATGAGGCCGCTGCCGGAGCTGGTGGAGAGCAGGATTTGCTCCTTGGTCTGGAACACGCGCTGCAGCTTCTCGGAGATGGCGCGCTGCAGGGCGCTGGCGTCCTTGCTGCGATGCCCGAACATGGGCACGGCCATGGCGGCCAGGACATCGGGACGCACATCCACCGGACCGGGGATGAAGAGCTTCTTATGTGCCATTGGAACCTCCTGTGCAGGGCCGACCTTGCGCCCAAGGGGCGCTGGCGGCGGTTTGCGGGTTGCTCAGCCGTATGCGTTGAAGGGGCCCACCGGGGGCCCCTTCAAGTCACGCGCAAAAGGTCACATTTCTTAACAAGCCCGCCAAGTGCGGCAGGCGCGGCCCAGGTGGCCGTGGCACCTATTTCAGCAGTACCATGCGCCCTTTTCCAACCCAGGAACCCGTCTTCACCTCATAGAGGTAGACGCCCGAAGCCAGGCCCCGGGGAGTCCATTCCACCTGGTGGCGTCCGGCGGGCAATTGGCCCAGCGGCATGCAGGCCACCTCACGCCCCTGCAGGTTCCAGACACGCACCTCCACCGGTGCAGCCAGTGCCTGTTCCCATGCCAGGGTGGTGCTGGGATTGAATGGATTGGGATGGTTGCCCAACAAGCTGAAGGCGGGTGGCCGGACCGGATTCTCCAATGCCGTGGCACTTTCCACACGCAAGCTGCCCTGCAGGGCGCGGCCGGCGCCATGGAGATCCAGCGCCAACCAGAACTCCTGGCCAGGTTCGGCATCCACCTCCACCGTTTCCCCATCCAGGCCAAAACCGTTCTCGTCCGCCAGGGCCAGCAGATGTTCTCCCGCGCTCCCGCAGGAGCTGAAGATGGCCAGGGCCTCGTCGCCCAGGCTGTCCGCGGTGAAGGTGAAACGCAGGCGATCCTGCACGCCGCTCTCAAGTCGCACCCAAGCGTCCTTCCCCAGGGTGGACGGGCGGCTGGCTTCCAGCAGGACGAGATCCAGGCTGTTGTCCTGGCCGGGGGGCGTCCACCACAGACGCGGTCCATTCACCACACCCAGATCCTCCGCCAGGTCGCAAGGGCTTCCAAGGGACAGGGGCTGAACATCCAACCGATAGAGATTCCCGTTCACGGTGGAGCCAGCCGCGGCCCGCACCCCCAGGAGGAGACGGCCCCCGGGAAATCCTCCCAGCCGCACTCTCTCCGGGGTGGCCCAGCCCAGGCGGTTCACGGATTGCTCGCCACCAAGGGTGATGGGCAAGCGCTGCACCAGTTCCCAATTGGCGCCGCCGCCTTGCAGTTGCGCCTCCACAGCCAGGGCAACAGGCGAATCCAGCGCCCACCAGTCCACATCCGCCGCCGAGGACAGACTGCCGCACAAGACGCTGTTCACCTCCCAGGGCACTGTCCGGGCCTGGCTCCACTGGTTGTTGGGCTCCGCCTCGCCCACACCCACGCACTCCTCCAGAACGCCGGGATGGTGGTAACGCACCGTGAGGTTGTCATGCAACTGGCCGATGTGTTCCCACCCCGCGCGAAAATGGAACAAGCCCTCCAGCCCATCGTGGCTCTCCATGCCCGCCGCGCAGTTGGCGTAGGATCCCACTTCCTGGTAGCGCATTTCCACATCCCCAGAAGCGTGGAGCACCAGCTGGAAGGTGTGGGGCTGCAAGGTGCCCGCCCAGGTCAGGACATCGTGGTATTCGATGATCAAGCGCTGGCCGGCGGGATCCTGCCATCGGTAGACCTCTCCCCCGCGGCTGGGGTCCAAGTGGTCCCAGAAAGGGGCAATGAACGCGTTGGGCTGGCTGGTGCTGGGGATGGGATCATCATAGCAGGCCGAATAGGTTGCGCCGGGATTGGTGAAGGCCACCAGGCCGCAGGAGTGCACCCACAGCTGTGTGCAGGGGGTGCCGAAAAAATCGAAAGTGAAGCCGATGGGAAAGGGCCCCTGACAGTCGTCCTCGCCCAGAGGGATTTCCGTGCCCAGGGCCTGGATTTCCTCCCACTGGTGGGAAGGGCCGCCCGCCTCGTCACTCGTGCTCCAGGTGTAGCCGAAGGGATCGGGGCCGTGCTCCACGGAGGGGAAGCCCCAGGAGGGGGCGCTATCCGCACCCTCGCCACCATCGTAGAGCGTGCTCACGGTGTAGACGGAGAGCCGGTCCGTTGGTGCTCCGTTCTCCAGGCGGTCTGTAAAGCTCTGTTCCGCGCTGTCCCCCAGCCATTGCCCATCCCGGCGCACCCGGTAACCCACAAAGTTCCGGACCCCGTCGTTGGCCGGCACGCTCCAGTTCAGGCTCACCTGGTCGCGTTCCCCGCGCGAAGCGCTCAGGGTTGAAGCCCCATCCAGGGAGCGCAGCATGAAGGACAGCGTGGGGGTGATGCGCTCGTTGAAAGGCTGGGCACTGTCACGGGCGCGCAAGTGGTACCACACCCTGCCGGGCTCTTCGGGGACAGGCCACATGGCCAGCCAGTGGTCCCCACCTTGCGGCTGGAAGGCCACGCTGTCGGCATCGGCGCCGTTGTTTCGGTTCCATACCATCCACAACTCCGCCACCTCCGATCCCCAATCCTGGGCCACGGCCTCCACATGGAGCGTGGGCCCTTCCTGGGTGCCCATGTCCTCGAGTGGCTGGTGGACAATGGATGGCGGAAAGAAGTCCTGGGACGGATCCGGCCATACGCGGATGGCGGCGTGGTCGCCCAGCCGGGCTCCGCGGCTGCCCAATGCCAGTTGCGTGCCCCGGATGCCGTCTTCGTCCTCCAGGCCCACGGCGTGGAAGCCCGCATCCGCACCCTGACCAAAGCACCACAACAGGTGGCCATCCGCATAGAGGCGCAGTTGGACCATGGCCACGCCCAATTGAGAGAATTCCACGGCCCAGGCTCCGTCCGGCGCGCTCATCACGCGGGCCGTGCAGGTGGCGCGATCGTTGTGCCAGGCGGCCACCCACAGATTGGGGCTGGCCTCATAAGGGATCTCCGTGGTCATGGATTGGCCATAGGGCGTCTCTTCGAAATAGAGAGCCCCGTGGGATCCCAGGCGCACCTGGTCCATCAGCACACCATAGAAGGGGAAGGAAAACCCCAGGGGCAGGACAGTGGAAAGGCCCTGGGCATCGAAGCTCACCAAGGTGGCCGCGCCGAAATCCAGCCACTCCCAGGTGGGGCCGCTGAAGGCGTCGCCATGATCCCACCGGTAGCCTCCGCCATCGGGTCCCCCGGAAAGGGGGCGCGGAGAAGGGGCCGCCCACACCCCATCGCTCCACGGGCCTGTGCCCCCATCGTAGATGGCCCGCACCGTGTAGCAGGCGCTATCGCCATCCTGCACGCCCTCATCCCGCCAAAAGCGATTTGGCGTCTGCACAATGGTCTGGCCATTGCGCATCAACTCCCAGTACTGCAATTCCCGTGGCCCGCCAGGGGCGGGAGACTGGGGCAGAAGGCCCTCTATCGTCACATCGTCCATCCACAAGCGGTGGGACTCGCTATTCGCCGGGCAGGAAAGGGCCAGGCGCACCTGTTCACCGGCATGGGTCGATAAAAGGCTGCTTTCCAGATTCCAGGACCAGTCCGCACTGGAATCGAAGAAGTAGTCCTGTGGAGAGCTTCCCAGATCCTCCAGTGATCCGCCGGGGCAGAGTTGAAGGCACAGGTAGGGGGACATGGCATCATCCAGACCCTGTACCAGAGTACGCAGACTCAACCGCGCATCCGGGCCAAGAGTCACCAGTGGGCTCACCAGCCAGCTGGACGGGCCTGTGCCCGGCGCAAGACTGAGGGCGCGACGGTTGTCCGGCAGTCCGCCGGAGAGGTTGCGGTCGCCAATGAAGTCCAGTGTCCACAGCCGATCCGCATCCTCCTCCACATGGATGAACCATCCCTCCGGCAGTCCGCTCTCGAAATCCGCCACCCGGCGCGAGGGATTCTCCCAGCCCTCCGGCAGGCTCCAGGACAACTCCACAGATTCGGGCAGATCCCGGCTGGCCCAGAGAGTGGCCGGATTGTCACGCCCGGCCACAACAAAGGTGGTGGCCGCGCTGAGTCCCGTGTTGGGATGCCAGCTCCGGTCCGTGGCCTGCACCCAGCAGCGAATCCAGCCGGGGTGCGCGCGCCGGGGAATGACACCCGTCCACTCCAGGCCTTCCTGGACAAGTGCCAAACTGTCCCGCAGGCCTTCGCTGTCCTCCCACACCACGAAGACAAGACCAAGGCCGGAGGCGTCGCTGATGGTGGCACTCACCGGGTAGTCCGCCGTTTCGTCCACCTCCATGTCGTGGGGCAGTGTGGCACTTACAACAGGCGGCGTCATGTCCCCCACACTGGTGCCGATCAAATAGGTGGTGCTGTCGGGAAACTCCGCACGCCCCAGGCAGGTGCTGCCTCCAAAGCCTTCCCAACCCACCCATGTGTCTCCCGTGATGAGGAGATGATTCAGCAGGAGGCGGCCATCTTCATGCAGGATCAGCTGCCAGGTGCTCTCGCAATCCCACATGTACTCCATGTCCGTGAACTGCACCACCACCAGGCTGTCCCGGTCCTGCCAATCCATTTCAAGGGAATAGCCCGATGTGTAGTTGAAATAGGCACCGGCGATGGCCAGGTCCATGAAGGGGAAGGGGGGACAGCCGGCGGAGAAGGGATTGTCCTCGGCCTGGAAAAGCACCAGGCCTTCCGGGCAGGTCCAGAACTGGGTGAAGGTCTGTCCATACCAGGAGAAAGGAAAGGGCAGGGTCATGGGACCGGCGCAATGGTAGGTATCCAGGGAGTTTCCGCCCTGGTGGATGTCCACCCAGGTGAAGGGCGGACCCAGGGGATCCCGGCTGCTGATCCAGCTGACGCCGCCGGTGTCGGGCCCTCCACAAGTGGATTGGGCCTGCCCAAGCGAGACAAGAGCCAGTGCGAGGAAGACAACACGCCACATGGAAATCCCTCCTGCCGGAACGGGCCGCACCATGCGAAAGAAGGAGCTGGCGTCGACGGCTCAGCCCAAGTGGGCGCGACCGGCCTCCAGGTAGCCCTGCACATAGTCGCGAATGGCCTCCTCCAGCGGACTGGAGGGAATGGCCAGGCCCACCTTGAGCGCCTTGTCCATGTCGGCGCAGGTGTAGTACTGGTACTGGCCGCGCAGCTCCTCCGGCATGGCCACCCAGTCGATGTCCGGCTCCCGGTTCACCGCCGCGAACACGGCCTTCACCATGTCAAGGAAGGTGCGGGGCTGAC
>CAIWAD010000173.1 GCA_903910645.1 uncultured bacterium
ACGGCGTCCAGGCCCGAGGCCTTCAACACCGCCTCCGCCAAGAGCGTGGTGGTGGTCTTGCCATTGCTGCCTGTCACCGCCAGCACTTGTCCTTGGAACCAGGAACGGGCGAAGTCCGGCTCACTGTGCACGGGAATTCCCTGGCGCAGGGCTTCCGCCACCAGTGGATGGGAAGGAGGAATGACCGGGCTGGGCACCACGAGCGCCAGATTCCCAGGCAGCTCCGCGCGCTCCAGCAACTGGACCGGAAGGCCTGCCAGACGCTCCCGCAGAAAGGACATGTCCAGCATGTCATCGCGCAGAAAGACCTGGTATCCACGCGCCACCGCCAGTTTCGCCGCGGCCAGGCCGCTGCGAGCGGCCCCCAAGACCAGGAGTCGGCCACTGCGGGGAAGCGGGCTCATTGTCCTTCCTCCCGCAGCTGGCTCCAGGCCTCCCTCAGAACAAGGCGCTCATCGAAGGGCCGCTTTTCACCACCCACCAATTGGTAGCGCTCATGGCCCTTGCCCAACAGGAGCAACAAATCCTCCGGGCCCGTGGCGCGCAGCATGGCGAAAATGGCCTGGGCGCGGTCATCCACCCGCGTGATGCGGGATTCATGCGCCCGGCCCGCCAACATGTCCGCGAATATCTGCTCCGGATCCTCCCGGCGCGGATTGTCCAGGCTCAGCCACACATGGTGGGCGTGGGACAGGGCAATGTCCACCATCACCGGGCGCTTGCTGCGGTCGCGTTCGCCACCACAGCCGAAGAGCACATGCAGATGGCGATGGGGCATGCCCGTCACGGCGGCGAAGGCCTTTTCATAACCATCGGGGGAATGGGCATAATCAATCAGCACGCGGGGTCCACCAGACAGTCCCACCGGCTCCATGCGCCCCGGCACAGGCTCCAGGCGGCGCATGCCTTCCCGCAGCGCGTCCAGGGGAATGCCCTCATGCAGGGCCACCCGCCAGGCCGCCGCCGCGTTGGAGACATTGTGGGCGCCGGGAAGGGGAATCCACAATTCCTCGTCCACTTGCGGCCCCGTGATGCGGAAGGCCTGGCCTTCGCCCACATAGCGCTCGTCCTGGATGCGCCAGGTGGCCTCCGGACCATGACCCAGCGTCTCCATCGGCAAAGGATCCAATTCGCGGGCCAGTCGGGCACCCCAGGGGCAATCCACATTCACCAGACGCAGCTCCAACTCGGGACGATGAAGGAATGAGGCCTTCACGCGGAAGTAATCCTCCATGTCCTTGTGGTAATCCAGATGCTCGGGGCTCAGGTTCAGAAAGACCGCGCTGCGGAAGCCGAACACCGCTTCGCGGCGCTGGGTGATGGCGTGGCTGGAGACTTCCATCACCACATGGCGGCCACCCTCCTTCAAAAGCCTGGAGGCGAAAGTGGCCAGCCAGGGAGCGTCCGGCGTGGTGAGAGCCGAGGGTGCGGCCTGGCCCTGACCGATGCGACTGCAGATGGTGCCCACCAGACCTGCCTTGGAATCCACCGGCGCCAGCAACTGTTGCAGCATCCAGGTGGTGCTGGTCTTCCCGTTGGTGCCCGTGACGCCATGAACCACCAGATCCGCCTGTTCCAGTCCGGCGATGCGGGCGGCGGCCCGGGGCAGCCAATCCCGCGTGTCCTCCACCACCAATTGGCCGGACAAGCCGCGCAGCGCTTCCGGCTGGGCCAGATGCCACGCGCTTTCCACAACGCACACCACGCCCTTCTCCAGCAGGTGGGGAACATGGTCGTGGCCGTCCGCGGAATTGCCGCGCAGCGCCACGAAGAGATCGCCGGATTGGCAGTGGCGGGAATCCGTGCGCAGGCAGGGGCTGTCCTGATCCACACCCTCCAGGGACCAGGGACCTCCTGTCTCCAGCTGGGCGCGGCGCAGACCAGGCAGGGCGCAAAGCCAACCAAGGGTGGCGTTAAGAGGCATGACTCCTCCCGGATGATCAGGTGCGCATGCCGCCCTGTCGGGGACGGCCCAAACTGCTGATTCCCTTCATGAAGGACTCCAGCAGGATGCGGCCATCCAGGCGCAGGGACCAGTTCATGGCGTAGTACATGTCCATGGCCAGACGCTGGCCCGGTTCGAAATAACCATAGTCGCTGACCTGCCACAGGCCTGTGAGCCCGGGCTTGATAAACGAGAAGGCGCCCAT
This sequence comes from uncultured bacterium, assembly GCA_903910645.1. Taxonomy (GTDB): domain Bacteria; phylum CAIWAD01; class CAIWAD01; order CAIWAD01; family CAIWAD01; genus CAIWAD01. The sequence goes on from CAIWAD010000173.1 coordinate 2,151, forward strand.
GTCACCGGGATACTGTTCGAACTCCCGTGGGATGAGCGGGGCGGGGCCAACCAGGCTTTGGCGCCCCAAAAGCACGCCCA
>CAIWAD010000174.1 GCA_903910645.1 uncultured bacterium
CCACATGCGTCTCTCCCTTTCACTGCTTGTCGCGGGCGTGCTTGCGGCAACCCTGGCCCATGCAGCGCCACGCACCTTTGTGGTGATGCCCGATTTCGCCCGCAACCAGGTTTCCTTTCACAGCAAGGCCACGGTGGAATCTTTCGACGGCAGCACGCGAAAAGCCACGGGGCAGGTGGTGGTGGATCCCGCAAGTCCCGGCGAGAAGTCCAGCGCCTGGTTCCAGGTGGACCTGGGCAGCCTGGACACGGGCATGGAGCTGCGCAACCAGCACATGCGCCAGAACCACCTCCACACAGACAAGCATCCCTTCACGCGCTTCGACCTGAAGAGTCTTGAAGGGAGTCTGCCGGCCTTGCAGGCGGGGAAGAGCGCCACCCTGAAGGCCACAGGGGATTTCACCCTGCATGGCGTCACCAAAAGCCGCACCGTCCCTGTGGAGGTCACCTGGTATCCCGACGGCGGCAAGGATGCCAAGGCCGAGGTGCTCCATTTGGTGTGCCGCTTCGATGTGGCCTTGAAGGATCATCTGATCCCGCGGCCGGAGTTTCTGTTCATGAAAGTGGCGGAGAGCATGCAGGTGACCGTGGACCTGTGGGCGGTGGCGAAATGATTCCACGCCCCGTCTTGAACCTGGCCCTTCGCGGATTGGCACTAGCCGCTCTGCTGGCGGCTGCGGGCTGCGCTGACCTGGGCGACGACGCCACCGTGCAGGGTGAGGCGCTTTCCTTCGGGCAGGATGTGCAGCCCTTGTTGGCGGCCAACTGCACGGGCTGCCACAGTGGTGCAAGCCCTTCCGGCGGGTTGCGGCTGGACTCGGTGGCCAACATGCTGACCGGTGGCGACAGCGGTTCGGCCATTGTGGCCGGGGCGGCGGACAGCAGTCTGCTGATGCTGCGGCTTGAAGGTGGCGGCAACGGCATCATGCCGCCCACGGGCGCCTTGGCCCCGGACCAGGTGGAGCGTGTACGCCAGTGGATCGACGAAGGAGCCCGGAACAACTGATGCCAGTGCGTGAACCAGGGCCATCATGAAAGGCACTGCGGGCGGAGCCACGGCTTGATCCCTGTGGAACCCGTTCCCCTTTGCCATGGCAGCCCTGAAGACCAGTCCGGACTATGATCCGCTGGGCAAGAGGCACAGACCGTAGGAAAGAGTGGGCCGCGCGAGAGCCGCGGGGCTTACTGTTCCATCAGACCTGAAGTCGTTTGGCCACCGGCTCGTAGCTCATGAAATCCGCGTGATGCACAATCCAGGCCTCGGTGCTGCGTGTCACCAGATTGCCCTCGGCGGCATGGGTGGCCACAATGTGCGAGACAGCATCGGGCACTCCGGCCTCCATGCACAGCGCCACGCCGGTGAAGGGATGGCGCAGGTATTTGCCCCGGGCGCTTTGACGGCTGCCCCCACCCGGTGCGGGTTCGTACTCAAGCAGCTTGCCCACATCCGCCAGGATGGCTCCCGCCACCACCGTGTCCAGATCAATGGGAAGATGGGCGCCCATGAAGGCCTGCATGGCGCGGGCGGATTCCCGGGCAATGTGCACCACGCAGCGTTTGTGGTCCATGAAGCTGACGGTGGTGGGGTGCAGCAGGGTGAATGGAATGGTGCGCAAATCATCCGCAGTGAGCGGGCTGCGCTCCAGGGCAAAGTCCCAGGCCTTGGCGGTGGCATCGCGCAGCACCTTGTCCTCGATCCACTCCAGTTCCGGCCACAGGGCCAGCAAATCAACTTGCGTGCTCATGAGAACTCCCATGCTTGTTGCAGCTTCAAATGCGAACTTATCACATGAAAAGGGCCCCCACGACACACAGGGATTTCAACCGCATGGCACGCCATTTGTACACCATTTGTTTGCTGCTGCTTGCGGTCGCCGCTGAAGCCCAGGGACCCCTGCGCAGCGTCCAGACCTTGCCCGGTGGCTGGCCAGGCCTTGCGCCAGCGCCACCAAGTCAGGACAAGGGCGGCACGCGTGTGATGTGGGTTTTCTTCTCCGGACGCGGCGGCCGCGCCGAGCAGGAGTGGGTGCAAGCGGCGGACAAGGCTCGGTGGCGCAGGGAGGTCAGGGGTGATGCCCGCCGTCTTGGCCAGCCGGATCTGCGGGTAAGCCAGAGCTTCGTGCGCAGTGTGCGTGAAAGTGGTGCCAAGCTGCGCACCCAAAGCCGCTGGTTCAATGCGGTGTCGGTGGAAGGAAACAAGGCGCAGCTGGATCGTCTTCGCGCTCTGCCCTTTGTGCGGGAAATGCGACCCGTGGCGGTCAGTCGCCGCCGCCCGGCCCCACGCACCGTGGGGGATGCCCACCCGCAGCCCCGCCTGGAGTACGGCCCCTCCTTCAATCAGCTGGAGATGCTGGGCGTGCCCCAGGCCCATGCCGCCGGCCTGAGCGGGTCGGGCATTCGCGTGCTCATGCTGGACACTGGCTACTTCACGGACCATGTGGCCTTTGGCACGGGGCGAGTGCTGGCGGAATGGGATTTCATCAATCAGGATGGCGAGACACAGAACGAAGCGGGGGATCCGGCCTCCCAACATCGCCACGGCACGGCCACGGCCAGTGCACTGGGCGGCCACTGGCCCGGCCAACTTTTTGGCCCGGCCTTCAATTGTCAGTTCCTGCTGGCGAAAACCGAGGACACTTCCAGCGAGACCCCGGTGGAGGAGGACTACTATGTGGCGGCCCTGGAATGGGGCGAAGCCCAGGGGGCCGATGTGGCTTCCGGTTCCCTTGGCTACACCGACTGGTACAACTGGGAGGACCTGGATGGCCACACCGCCTTGGTCACCCAGGCGGTGGACATGGCGGTGGCCCTTGGTATGAGTGTTGTGGTGAGCGCCGGCAATTCCCGTGGGGACGCCTGGGGTCACATCGGCACCCCGGCGGACGCCTTTGGCGTCATCAGTGTAGGCGCAGTGGATGAGGCCGGCCAGTTGGCCTGGTTCAGCAGCCCTGGCCCGACCTACGACGGACGCACCAAGCCCGAAGTGAGCGCCCAAGGCTTGAATGTGGCCGCCGCTGGTTGGGACAACGCCACCAATCTGCGCTTCTTTGCGGGCACCAGCTTGTCCTGCCCTCTGGTGGCGGGATGCGCGGCCCTGCTGCTGGAGGCCCACCCTTTGTGGACCCCGGCCCAGGTGCGCGCGGCCCTGATGAGCACGGCAGACAGGGCATCCATGCCGGACAACGACTACGGCTGGGGCGTCGTGGATCTTCCCGCCGCCCTGGCGGCCTTCCCAGAACCTGGCCCGGTGGCCATTTCCCTCACTGGGGATCAAGTGGTGCTCAGCTGGCCCGACAGCGGTTATGCCTCCTATCGCATCTATCGCGCCGACCACGCCTGGGGGCCTTTCACCTTCCTGGGTGAGACCACTCAGAGTTCCTGGAGTGGCCCGCGCGAACTCACCCAGGGCAGCGCCTTCTTCCGCGTGCAGGGTCAGGTCTCCCTTCCCTGATGAAGGACTGGACCTTGTTGGTGGCCCCTTGGGCCCAAAACCTGTTGCCCCCGCCGGATCAAATGCTCCCAGCACTGCTCGAGCTATTCCGGCATCCACATCATGTGATGAAGGACGACCGCCGCAGCCTGGTTTTCCTGGTGGAAGCCCTGCCTTTCGACTGTCCAGGGCAAGGGCCTTGGGTGTGCAAGCGGCCGCGCTGGCACGACAATCGACTGTGGAATCAGCTATTGTCGTTGGTGCGTGAAGGGGAAATGCGCCGATCCTACCGCGCGGCCCTGTTTTTGGAACAGTTGGGAATGGCCACGCCTCGGCCCCTGCTTTGCCTGGAAAAGCGCCGGTGGGGCATGGTGGTGGAAAGCTGGCTTGTTTATGAATACGCCAGAGGCGAGGCTGTGGGCCAGGCCCAATGGTCTGCGGTGGTGGCGGCGTTGGAATGCCTGCACCGTGCCGGTTTGCGCCACGGCGACCCCCATTTGGCCAATTGGCTGGTGGATGGTCAGGGCGGGGTGTTGATGCTGGATCCTGGTCCACGCCCCCTGCGGCACGGTTTTGCCGATGATGCCTACGATTTTGTCTTGTTGCGCAACTGCCAGCCTGCCATTCTGCCTTTGTTACCCCTGCGGCAAAGCTGGAAATGGCGCGTGGCCGAATTCCGCGACTCCTGGGTGCATGGCCTCAGGAACTTGAAGCGCTGGCTTAGGGCCAGGACTCTGGGACAAGGCGGGAAGGCGAACCCTTCCCGCTAACGACTGTCTCAGGGCACTTGGGAAGAGGCGGGCAGGCCTCCCACTTGCTCTTCCGCCAATGCTCCGTTATACTCCCGGTTCGGTTTTTCCGCCGTTGATGGAAACGGCGGATTCCTTGCCATCCAATTGGGTTGGATGGCCTTAGTCCACAAGGAGTTGCGATGAGTGAACTTCGGAATTACGAAGTCACCTTCATCGCCGAGCCCAACTTCGACGACGAGCGCGTGAATTCCCTGGTGGGGAAGTACACGGAGTTCATCGAAAAGAATGGCGGCACGGTGGAGAAGGTGGAGCGCATGGGCAAGAAGCGTCTGGCCTATGCCATTGAGAAGCGCCAGTACGGCTACTACATCTACACCGAGGTGAAGATGCCGGGCGAGGCCGTAGCCCCGCTGAAGCGTTGGTTCGCCCTGTCGGAGGATGTCTTCCGTCACTTGGCCGTGCGCATGACCGACCGGGATGTGCGCCTGAAGGCCGTCACCACCGAGCACTACCGCAAGGAAATGGATCGTCGCAACGCCGCGACGCGTCCGGGTGCCCGTGAGGGTGGTTTCCGCGAAGGTGGCCGCGAGTTTCGCGAAGGTGGGCGTCCTGAGCGGAGGGATGACTGATGGCATACCAGCGCAAGCGCATCTGCCGCTTCTGTGAAGCCGGCGTGCAGTACATCGATTATCGTGACGAGAAGCGGGTTTCCCGTTTCCTCACCGAGCGTGGGAAGATCATTCCCCGTCGCGTTTCGGGCACCTGCGCCAAGCATCAGCGCATGCTGTCCTCGGCCATCAAGCGCGCGCGCATCCTGTCGCTGCTGCCCTTCGTGTCCGACAACCCGGCCTAAGGAGGTGGAGCATGAAGGTCATTCTGCGCAGTGATATCGACAGCTTGGGCAAGATTGGCGAACTCGTCAATGTGAAGCCCGGCTATGCCCGCAACTTCCTCGTGCCCCAGGGTTTCGCCTATGTGGCGTCGCCCGGCGCCCTGCGCCGCTTCGAGGAAGAGAAGAAGCAGCTCATCAGTGCTGGCGAGCGCGAGCGCAATCGTGCGGAGGCCCTGAAGGCCCGCATTGAGAGCCGCGTGTACCAGGTGGACATGAAGACCGGCGAGCAGGGCCGTCTCTACGGCAGCGTGACGGCTCAGACCATCACGGACCTGCTGCACGATGCCGGTATTGAAATCGACCGTCGTCGCATCAAGCTGGAGCAGCCCATCAAGGCCCTGGGCGAGTTCCAGGTGCCCATCAAACTCTACGGCGACATTTCGGCCAACGCCCGCGTGGTGGTGGCAGATGCCGACGCCCATGTGCGTGCCGCCATTGAGGCGGAAGTGGCTGCGGCGGAAGCCCTTGCCCGTGGCGAAGTGCCGGTCGCCCCAGCAATGGATGGCGAGGACGACTAAGCCGATTTTGCACGGTGACAAAAGGGGATCCCGCGGGATCCCCTTTTTTATGTTGGTGGCAGGACATTTAAGGAGGCGCCATGTTTGACTTGTTGACTGCACAGCCCATGCTGGTGCTTGTGGCCATTCTGGTGGTGGCGCTGATGGTCTGGGCGGTGGTGAAGCGACTGCTGAAGATGGCCCTGTTCCTATTGCTGTGCTTGGCGGCCTTGCTGATGTGGTTGAAGCTTTCCGGCCAGGAGATCCCCTTGGCCCTGGACAAGGCGGGCAGGGTGGCCGGGCATGCGGCAAGTGGCGCAGTTGAGAAAGGGGTGGAGGCCTACCGTCAGGGCAAGGCGGCAAAGGACAGCGTCACAACCCTTTAGCTGGTGAAACACCAGACTTCGTGACCCAGCGACAAAGCCAGCACTCCGGCTGCCACCACTCCCGGCAAGCCGGGGCGATGGGGGAGCTGGATGCGATGCTTCAACATTCCCTGCGGAGAGACCAGACAAAGCTGATTGTGCGCATCCACGAGATAGGTCCAGCCGCGACTATCCACAACTGGCGGCAGCCCACCGCTTTCCACAGGCAGACGCCACAGCAGATCTCCATTACGATCCAAGGCAAGCAGGGCGTCTTCACCCAAAGCCATCCAGCCACCACGGGGCCTTGCCGCCAACAGCAAGGGCTCTGTGATCTCATTCACCGGAGTGCCCGCGCTGTCCACGAAAATGGTGCGACCTGAGGCGTCCTGAAAGCCACAGCTTGCTTCATGATTGATCACGGGCGGATGGGAAAGGTCGCCACCGGGAAACCACCATTCCACTTCACCCATGGCCGAACAACACAGGCATCCCAGTTCATGCTGGAGCACCATGCGGCCATCCTCGTAAAGGGCCGGTGGATGCAGGGGCGGGCCCGCCTGGCTGTGTTGGCCATCGCGGCGAAAGCTCAAGCGCAGGGACAGCTGTTCCTGATGGAAAAGCACATGCAGGTCACCATCACCAGCGAAGACAAGCAAGCGCCCGTCCTGAGAAGCCACCAGGCCACCCATGCAATGAAAGTCGCCCTCCTGGCTGTTGCCCAGGCGGGTGGTTGCTCCATCCCCTTCCATAAGAAGCAAAGTGCGTGGACTGGCAAAGGCAACCCGGTCACCCGCAAGCCACAGTGGAGGCCCCCAATGGTGGCTTTCCTGTTCTCTTGTCTCCTCCAGGCTGTCATGGCGCAGCAGTTCGCCCTGACGGCTCCATTGGTGAAAATGATCGTTCTGCACCAAGGACAGTCCACTGTCCGGGGCGGAAATACATGCACCTGGCAAACCAGCCTGGGGAAGGGTCAGCATGGTCAATCGTGTGAAGTCCTGTGGCCCTGCCACTGGGGCGCAGGAGCTGTTGGCCCCGTTGCCCAGCTTCCTTCCCCACGGCAATGGGGCAGGCGAATAGGGTGAAAACGGGATCAGCACAGGTCCACACTGGTCTTGTGTGCAACCACTGGCAAAGCCACATTCAATCGAGTTCCCCCTCACGCGGTGGGGAGGCCGTACCGCTGGGCTTTCCATCGCATTCGTGCCGCCCCGGCAACGGGGCGG
>CAIWAD010000175.1 GCA_903910645.1 uncultured bacterium
CACCAGCGCCTCGTGCTTGTCCTTGTCATACCACCACAAGCCCACCACGCTGCGCCAGTCGCCGGTGCGGGAAAGGCCCCATTCGGGCATGCCGAACTTGTTCCAGTAACCCAGGCGGGTGAAAGGCCCGTACCAGCCCAGAGCGTACTGGTAGCTCTCCATGAGCAGCTTGTCCGTGCGCCGGATGAGCTTCACGCGCTCTTCCTGGCTGAAGGCCGTGTTGTAGGCCACGCAGATGCTGTCCAGCTCGGCGCTCTTGAAGCCCGCCAGATTGTTGGAGTTCTCCTGGTCCGCCATGGCGCTGCTGAAGGAGGATTCCGGATTGGGGAAGTAGAGGCCGCCCCAGTTCTGCCAATGGATCTTGAACTTGCGCTCCATCACCATCTGGAACATGGTGGCCCCGGTGGTGGGCTTCAGGTTCAGCTTCACGCCGGCCTGCTTGTAGTCCTCCTGGATCACTGTCATGACGCGCTCCCAGGTGGGGCTTTCGTCGATCATCAGGTCCAGTTCCAGACGCTTGCCCTTGCCATTCACCAGGAACCCTTCGCCGTCGCGGGTGGCGTAGCCGGCTTCGGCCAGCAGCTTCAGGGCCGCGTCAGGGTTGTAGACAATCTTCTCGTTGTCCGGGTTTTCGTACACGCTGCCCGGGTAGTAGCTGTGGATGGGCAGGTACTCGTTGAAGAAGAGCTTGTCAATGAGCTTCTCGCGGTTCAGCAGATAGGCGAATGCCTTGCGCACGCGGATGTCGTTGAAGGGCTCTTCGCGCATGTTGAACACAAAGCCGCTGGTGCCGTTGGGACTTTGGGTGAAGATCTTCTTGCGCTGGATCCAGCCCTTGCCCAGTTGCTCGATCTGCTCGGGCAGGAACTCCTTCACCCAATACTTGGCCTGGCCCACCACATAAAGGTCCAGCTCGCCCTTCTTGAACATTTCGCGCTGCAGGGTCTCGTCGGCCACCACGCGGAATTTCACCTTGTAGAAGTTGCCGCCGCCCTTGCCCTTGGGGTTGTCCTTGTCCCAGTAGTTGTTGATGCGCGTCATGGTCAGGCTGTTGCCCTGGCTGATGTCCTCATCGCGCAACAGATACTGGCCGCTGCCCGGCATGGTCTGGTTCTGGAACTTCTCCATGTAGTCCTTGGCCGTGATGGAGCCAATGATGTGGGCGGGATAAACGCTAAGCGAAGCTCCGAAATACAAGAAATGCCGCCAGTTCATGTCCTTTGTAGTGGTGCGCACCAAATAGGGGCTCAACACTTCCGGTTCGCTGTACTGGGCATAAAGCATGGCATCGTAAGGGGAAAGCAGGCCTTCGTCCACCTTCATTTTCCAGGTGGCCTTCACATCCTCCGCCGTGATGCGGTGGCCGGTCTGCCAGCGCGCGTTGGGATTCAGGCGGAAGGTGAAGGTCTGGCCGCCGTCGGGATTGCTCTCCACTTTCCAGTGGGTGGCCAGGGCGGGGATGAACTCGTCGGTCCAGTTGTCCAGGCTGATCATGGACTCATACATCATGCCGGAGACCAGGGACATGAAGCTGGTGTTGGAGTCCTTGCCCTCGCTGCGCATGGTGGCGGGAAACTCCGCCAGGGGGATGCGCAACATGCCGCCGGGCACGCCCCGGGGATCCGCCATGGACTTCCAGTCGGCGTTGGTCTCAAAACCCAGGCCAACGGCGATGGCGTCGAAGCCCTCGCCACCCAGTTCGGCACTCACATCAGGCAGGGCACCGGCAGGATTCTCTTGGGTCTCATAGCCTTTGGACTTCCAGTACTCAATGGAACTGATGCCCTCTTCGGGATCCATCACCGGTCCGGTGTCGAAACGGGCAGTGCCCCCTCCACATCCGGCCAGGATCCCCAGGGCCACCACACCCGCCGCGGCGACGAGAAAGGTGCGTGAAAGGCTCATCGTTCCTCCTGCAATGCGGCGCTGGGCGCCGTGCTGGTACTCTTCAATGATAAACTCAGCCAATTCTCTGTGGCTTTCTGCACGGGTGGAAGGGCGTCCTGCCACCTGTGAAAGGTTAAGGGTCAAACATACCAGTCAGGTGACCCGTTTCCAATGCAGGCCCTCTCCAGGCAAGCTGCGTGCCAAGATCTGACAGCTTTGGCGCAAGCGTCTATCCCCACAAGGCGGAGCAGCCAATGCGCACCTTGTCCAGTGCCTTCACCTGTGGTCTGATGCGCAGAAGATCCTGGCCCAGGACCCGGCTTTTGCGCACAATCTCCATTCCGCCACCTGCATAAAGCCGAATTTCCAGTCCAAAGCGCCCCCCCACCAAGTCAGACAGCTCCCGGCCCTGACGAAGCAGCGCTTCCGCCCAGTCCAGCAATCCATTCACGAGCGCCTGGGCGTCTCCCTTCCCGGCAAGCAGTTGGTGGGGATTGGCGGGAAAGCCGTGCTCCAGCAAGCGCTGGCGTGGGATGTAGAGGCGACCCTGGGGAAGATCCCGGGACAGGTCCTGCCAGAAATTGGCCAACTGCAGGCCGGCGCACAGGGCGTCGGAGGCGTCCAGGATCCGGGTCCAGCGGGGATGGCGCGCACCCACGCCGTTCAACGCCAAAAGCAGGCGGCCCACGGGAGCGGCGCTTAGTCGGCAGTAATCCAGCACAACCTGATCATGCGGGAAATCCGGCGGATCCTGGTCCTGCACAAAGGCTTCCAGTAGCTTTCGACACTCTTCAAGCGGCAAGGCATGCGACTGGGCGTCCTCCCACAAACAGTGCAGGATGGGGTGGCGATCCGCCGTTTCGGGCAGCTTTTCCAACAGACTGGCCCAGTGGAACAGGCGCTGGCGGCGCAACTCAGGCAGGCTTTGGCCCGCCACGGCAGCCTTGGCGGACAGGCCATTGTCCTCATCGGCCAGATCATCGCTGAAACGGGCGAAGGCGTAGATGCTGCGCAAGGGAGCCCGCAGGCGCGGTGGCAGGAGAAAGGATGCCAGGCTGAAGTTTTCATAATGGCCGCACAGGGCGCGCACCGCTTGTCGGGCCTGTGCTGGCGACGCCAGGCCGGGTTCCAGGTCTTCCAGCTCCGCGGGCAGATTTGGCGTGGCCACGACCTGTGCCGCGTGTCCCACCGCGGTGGCGCGAGTTCCGGGCACGCAACAACGCGGCGCCTCCCGCCCGGCGGGCGGCAGCATCATGGGTGGCGCTCCGCAAGGGCGCCGGCCAACAGACGGCGAGCGGCGGCCAGGTCGGCTTCATCCTCCCGGCCACTTTGCAGTCGGGCGATCTGGCGCAGGCGGCCTTCCTCGTCCAGGTAGCGAATCTCCACCCGCGTGGCGCCTTCAACAAAGGCCTTGTCCACCCCAATCTGCCGGGTGGCGGCGGCGGCTATCTGCGGCAGGTGGGTGATGCACAGGAGCTGGTGGCGCCGGGCCAGTTGTTCCATCAGGGCCGCCACAGCCAGGGCCGCACGGCCGCTGATGCCCGCGTCGATCTCGTCGAACACCAGGCATTGCCCGGCGCTGTCCTCCAGGAGCAGGCATTTCAGCGCCAGCATGATGCGCGACAGTTCGCCGCCGGAGGCGATCTGCTCCAGGGGCCCCAGCGGAGTGTCCGGGTTGGTGCTGATGAAAAAGGCCGGACTTTCGGCCCCCACCGGATCCAGTTCCGTGGCGGCGTCTTCGAAAACCACATCCAGGCGTCCACCCTGAATGCCCAGCTCCTCCAGCAGCGGACCCATGCGTCGGGAAAGGCCTTGTCCGCCTTCTGTCCGCGCGAGGCTCAAGGCCTGGCGGGCCACCAGAAGCGAGTTCCGCAGCCGCGCCTCCTCAATCTCCAGTCGGGCAATGCGCTCATCCAGGTCGCTGCCCTGGTCCAACTGCCCGCGCAGTTCCTCCTGCCGTGCCAGCAGGGCATCCAGGCTGCCGCCATGCTTGCGCGCCAAACGATCCAACTGCCCAAGGCGCTCGCGGATCTGCTCCAGGCGCTCGGGATCCCATTCCAGGCTCTCGGCGCGGGAACTCGCCAGTGACGCCGCTTCCTGCACCTGGAGCACGGCCTCGCGCACCAGGGTGGCCGCCGGCGCAAAGGCCGCATCCAGGCGGGCGGCCAGGGTCAGCTCCCGCTCCACCGCCACCAGACGGCCGTGGAGGGCTTCTTCACTTTCGTAGAGCTGGTCGGCCACCTGATGGCCCACCCGCTTCAACTCCTCCGCGTTGCTCAGCACACGGTGCTCGGCTTCCAGCGCGCGATCCTCACCGGGCCTGGCCGCCAGCGTCTGCAGTTCATCCCACTGGAATTGCCACAACTCCCGCAGATCCCGGGCACGCTCCCGCTCCCGCAGCGCCTGCTGCAGCTCGTCGCGGCAGGCACGCCACCCGCGCCAGGCTTCGTCGTGGGCTCCTCGGAAGGGCCGCACCTGGGGCAGGGCGTCCAGCAGGCCGGCGTGGCGCTCGCGCTCCATCAACTGCGCCAGATCCCGTTGGCCATGGAAGTCAACCAGGTGCCGGGCCAGCTCCTTCAAGTCCTTCTGTTGCACGGCCTGACCGTTCACCCAGCTGCGACTGCGCCCCTGGGTGATGTCACGCTCCACTTCCACAGCCTGGCCCGCGACGATGCCGCGCTCCTCCAGCCAGGCGTCGAGGGCAGGATTGCTTGTGCACAGGAAGCGGGCCTTCAAGCGGGCAGGGTGGCCCTCGTGCAGCAGTTCGCGATGGACCCTGGCCCCCAGCGCGGCGGCCACGGCACCCAGCAGCATGCTCTTTCCCGCGCCGGTCTCCCCCGTCACGGCGGTGAACCCGGCGGAAAGTTCCAGCTGCAGGCTGCGGATCAGGCCGAAATGTTCAATGGATAAATGGCTCAGCATGGGCCCAAGATACGGCGCGCAGGTGGAGGGAAGGCGCTGGCCGCCGCCGGTCGCGTGCAGCTTCACAGCGACATGTCCTCGGTGCCTGACAGCTGGGGGAGAATGTCCGGGCTCAGCGGATGATGGCGATCTTCCCCTGGCCGCTGCCGCCGCTGGAGGTGACAAGCAAAAGGTAGACGCCGCTTTCCAGCGGACGGTCCTCCTTGTCGCGGCCGTCCCAACCTTCCTCCGCCTCCTGAAGATTCAGTCGGCGCAGCACGCGTCCGTTGGCGTCCAGGATGCTCACGGTGGCATCGTTGGCCAGGCCGCCGGACAACAGACGGGCACGGTTGGAGCCATCGGGACGGAATGGATTGGGATACATGTGGACATCATCCTGGGGCGCGCCGCCATGGTCCACAGCCAGGCCGGGGCAAGCGAAAAGTCCCAGGCTGGTGGCCACCCACAGTTCGCCGGTGCGGGGATCCACCGCCACCTTGCGCAGAGCCAGTCCATCCACCTGGCGCACCATGGCATTGAAGGCGGACAGGGCGCCGGGATCCTGGAAGACCGCGCGCAGCGGATCATAAACGCTCAAGCCCTCGTCGGCGCCCACCCACACGCGACCGCGTCCATCCAGCCCCACTGCCGCCAACTGCTCGCTCACCAGCCCGTCAATGAATTGCACCCGGCTGAACTGGGCCACGCCGCCGTAAAGGCCGCCCACATAGAATCCGTCGGAAGTGGCGATCCACACATTGCCCGCATCGGCGGCCAGGCCTTGTACCGTTCCCGGCGCGGACAGGCTGAAGTTCCACTGGGCATCCGCCAGCTCATGCTCGTCCAGACGCCATTCCGCCAGGCGCTCCACGGGCAGGCCGCGGCTGTTCAGGCGCAGCAGTCGCTTCTCCTCGTCCCGGGAATCCTTGCCGGCGATGCCAGCCCACACCCCCATGGAGGAGGTGGGAAGGATGCTCCAGGGAAAGCGCAGACCATATTGGGCAAAGGTGTGGCGGGCGAAGGCCACGGTGGTGTCCGACTGCCAGGCGGCGGGAATGACCACCAGGCAGGAATCGTCCAGTGCCTGATGATTCACCACCCAGATGTTGCCAGCAGCATCTGCCTGCACATCGCTGACCAAGGGAAAGGTGGCCACTTCGCCCACCTGGGCATTGGCGAATCCCACCATGCGATGGGCCGGGCCCGCATCGTGGGCAAAGCGCGCCACGCTGCCATCCGCCCGCAAGAGGCCAAGGCCCTGCCCCCAAGTGCCGAACCACACGCCGCCCTGCTCATTGCACGCCAGGCTGGTGGGATAATTGCCAAAGGCCCCATAGCCCAGCTTCCAGGCCGTCCAGCCTTCCGCGCCTCGATGGTAGAGACCATTGCGATCCATGTCCGCGGACACGCCAGCCACCCACAAGCTGCCGTCCGGAGCGAAGTCCAGATCCACGAAATCCTCGGCGCCAGGCACATCCGGACGATGGATCTCTTCAATCGACAGGCCGGAAAGTCGCACCAATCCCCCGGACTCGGCTCCCGGCAGCAGCGCCGCGACCAGTCCGCCTTCCAGGTGGGCAAGAGCGCCAACGGCCTGTGGAAGCAGCAAACCGTTTCCGTCTTCATTGGAGAGCAAGCGGCTGGCGCCGCCCTCCGCCATCGCCAGTGTCCACCCGCTTTCATTGGCGGCAAGGGCCTGGGGAGCCTGCACGGAGGACAGCTCAACGCGCCATTCCCCCTGGGCATCCACGGATCCCAGCCAGCCACGGCCCTGGGGATCGCGCAGAAGGGCGTAGAGGCGATCTCCGCCCTGGGCCAGCCATGCCTGGCTGATGGTTCCCAGCGCTCCGGGCACAGCCAGGTTTTGCATGTGGGTGGGTTGGGAAGGCCAGCCCTCGCCCCAGGCCAGACCCTGGGCCGTCACCGCCACCAGCAGGGAGCCCAGCGCGGCACTGGCCAACACTTCCGACTGGTTGGGAAAGGAGCCCAGCTGGTGGAGGTTCCAGCGTACCAGGAATTCATCGTCCTGGGGCAGATAATCGAAGAGGGTGATGCCGGTGCTGTGGGAGGCCATCATCAAGCCCTGACCACCCCACAGATCATTGACGGCACGAATCTGATCGTGGCCGCGGAACTCCAGGAAGCCCCTGGACCACTCGTTTTCGTCCAGTCGCAGCGCGGAAATGCTGGCATCGGCGCCGGACCAGAACAGCGTGCCCGCTTCATCGGTGCACACATCCAGCAGGTCCACCGTCAGCAAGCCCTCCGGCAGGGAGGCGTGCGCCCACTGGGCGTCTTCGGGTGTGAAGAAAGCCGCTCCACGGGATGAGGCTGTAACCACCATGCCCTGGGTGGCAATCATGGCATGGGTGTCGGTGTAGTCCGCCACATGGCGCCATTGGGGGAGCTGGGCCTGGCTTGCGGCACAGAGGCCCGCCCACGCCGCCATGCGCGTCCATGTGGCAAGGGAAGCCATGGATATCAGCCCAGCTGGGCCATCAGGTCGGCCATTTCAATGGCGGCCAGGGCGGCGTCCCAGCCCTTGTTGCCGGCTTTGGTGCCGGCCCGCTCCACGGCCTGCTCGATAGTGTCAGTGGTCAACACGCCATTCACCACCGGCACGCGCTTCTCCAGCATGACATGGGCCATGCCCTTGGCGCTCTCGCTCATGACCACATCAAAGTGCGGCGTGGCACCGCGAATGATGGCACCCAGGCAAATGATGGCGTCCACTCCGCCCTTGTCCGCCAGCTTGGC
>CAIWAD010000176.1 GCA_903910645.1 uncultured bacterium
GACAAAGTGCTCTTCGAGAACCTGGACTGGCGCATCCTGCCCGGCCAACGCATTGGCCTGGTGGGGGACAATGGCGTGGGCAAGACCACGCTCATGCGCGTATTGGCCGGCGAACGCGAACCCGACGAGGGCCGCCTGCATTTGGCGCCGCGCATCCGTGCGGGCTATCTGTCCCAGCACTTCAGTTTCTCCTCCGACCTGCCCCTGCTGGAGCTGGTGCTGGAGGCGGCCGGGGACATGCGCGCCCTGGAGCGGGAAATAGATGAGACGCGCCAGGCCCTGGCCGGGCTGGAGGAGGAGCACGAGGACCAGCCCGCCCTGCTGGCCCATCTGGGGCATCTGCAGGATCGTTTTGAGCATGTGGGGGGCTGGAAGCTGGAGTCGGAGGCCCGGCGCATCCTTCAGGGCCTGGGGTTCCAGCCCGCCGATGCCGAGCGCCCTTTGAGCCAGTTCAGCGGCGGATGGCAGATGCGTGCGGCCATGGCCCGCATCCTGCTGGCGGCGCCGGACCTGCTTCTGCTGGACGAGCCCACCAACCACCTGGATACGGACGCCCTGGAGTGGCTGGAGCGCTTTCTGCGCGCCTACGACGGCACGGTGATCACCATCAGCCACGACCGCTTCTTCCTGGATCGCACGGTGACCCAAATTGCCGAGATCGCCCGGGGCCGTCTTGCGGTTTTTCCTGGGAATTTCTCCCGCTTCCGCCAACTGAAAGAGGAACAGCGGGAGCGTATGGCCGCCGAAGCGGAGCGCATGCGCGACAAGGTGGATGCCATGCAGCACTTCATCGAGCGCTTCCGCTACAAGGCCAGCAAGGCCAGCCAGGTGCAAAGCCGCGTGAAGCAGCTGGAGAAGCTGGAGATCCGCGAGGTGGAGCAGGAGGAGCGCGGCCTGCACTTCCGTTTTCCCGCCTGCGAGCGCAGCGGGGATGTGGTGCTGGAATTGAAGGACCTGGCCATGGACTACGGCCAGGGGCCGGTGTTCCAACACCTGGACTTGCTCATCAAGCGTGGCGAGCGCGTGGCCCTGACGGGGCCCAACGGGGCGGGCAAGTCCACCCTGGCGCGCATCGTCAGCGGTTTGCAGCAGGCCAGTTCCGGTGAAATGCGCCTGGGCCACAAAGTGAATCTGGCGGTGTACACCCAGGAGGTGGAAGACCGCATGGACACCAGCCGCACGGTGCTGGACGAACTGTCCAGCCACAACCGCGGCCTGGGCCAGACGGAGCTGCGCAGCCTGCTGGGCGCCTTCCTGTTCAGCGGCGACAGTGTGTTCAAAAAGGTGGAAGTGCTGTCCGGCGGGGAGAAGAGCCGCCTGGCGGTGGCAGGCATCCTGCTGGACAAGTGCAATCTGCTGGTGCTTGACGAGCCCACCAACCACCTGGACCTGAAGGCCAAGGACATGTTGCAGCAGGCACTGGCGGCTTTCACTGGCACTGTGCTGGTGGTCAGCCACGACCGCTACTTCCTGGACAAGGTGGTCACCCGCGTGCTGCAGTTGCGGGAAGGCCGTCTGCTGGATCGCGAAGGAAGCTACAGCGATTTCGTGGCCTGGCGGGACGAGCTGGAGCGTGAAGCCGGCGACTCCGCCCGCGCCGCGGCCCGCGCGGCGACGGAGCAGGGTGCGGAGGGCGTCGTGCGGCCCCGCAGCAAGGAAGAGCGCAAGGCCGCCACGGAGGAGAAGATCCGGCGGGGGCGACTCCTGCGCGAGGCGGGGGAGAAGGCCTCCCAGCTGGAGCTGGATATCGGGCGCCGTGAGGCGCGCATGGCCGAGTTGGAACAGGCCTTGTCCCGCGAGGATGTGTGGAACGACCAGGTGAAAATGAAGGCGGCGTCCACTGAATACGCCCGGGTGAAGGAGATTGTGGCGGAGCTTTATCCCAAATGGGAGGAGGCCCTGGCCCACCTGGAAGCGGTGAAAATGGAATTGGGCGAAGCCTGAGCAAGGGGGACTGGAGATGAAGCAGGTGGTGCTGGGTGTCTTCCTGGGCCTCTTCCTGGCCCTGGTGCTGGGTGTCCTGGCGGTGGTGGGTCTGGTGAAGCTGGCGGCTTCCGGCGAGGAGGCCATGCCCGCCAAAACCTTGTTGGTGCTGGACTGGGAGGGACTCCTGCCGGGCCATCGCATTGACGCCACCCAGGCGGATTTCAACACTCCCGTCACCTTGAGCCATGTCCTGGAAGCGCTCCAGGAAGCCGCCACCCGGGAGGAGATCCAGGGCATCCTCATCGACCGCCCGCTGGATGTGCCGCGCGAATACCTGATGGAGCTGCAAGAGGCTCTGGCGGCTTTCCGCAAGTCGGGAAAACCCATCTACGCCCATCTGGACATGGCCGTGGCCGGAGCCTACATGGCGGCCTGCCTGGCGGACAGCGTGGCCTTGAGTCCGGCGCGCAGCGGTGGCGTGCTGCTCACGGGCCCCAATGTGAGCCTGCTCTACATGGGCGAGGCCTTGCAGCGCCTGGGCATCAAGGTGAATGTGCTGCACCAGGGCGAGGCCAAGGGCTTCGGCGAGCAATATGCCCAGCAGGAGATGAGTCCTCCCGTGCGGGAGAATCTGGGCCGACTGGTGGAGGACCTGCTGCTGTCCGACCTGGAGTGGATTTCCCGCAGTCGCGGCGTGGACCAGAAGGCCCTGCGCGCCGAGCTGGAGAATCCCGGGCGCCTGTGGATAACGCCCGCGGAGGCCCTGGAGATGGGGTTGGCGGATACGCTGCTCAGCCGCAGCGACTGGGATGAGTTCATCAAGGTGCGTTTCCCCGATGCCGAGCGTCTTTCCCTCAAGTCCTGGATCCATTCCCGCAGCACTTTCACCGGCCTGACCCAGGAGGGACCGGCCCTGGAGAATCATGTGGCCGTGTTGTGGGCTGAAGGCGAGATCCTGCCCGGTGGCGGCGACAAAACCCAGGTGGCCATCGCCGCCCGGGACATGGTGGAGGAAATCCGCCAGCTGGCGGAGGCCGACGCGGTGCAAGCCGTGGTGCTTCGCGTGGAGTCTCCCGGCGGCAGCGCCCTGGCTTCGGAGGAGATCTACCAGGAACTGGTGAAGCTGGCCAAGCGCAAGCCTTTGTGGGTGTCTGCGGGGCCGGTGGCGGCATCCGGCGGCTACTACCTCTCCGTGCCTGGGGCTCCCATTTTCGCCACTCCCTATTCCGTGGTGGGTTCCATTGGCGTGGTGGCATTGGTGCCGGATGTGAGCCAGGGCGCGCGCAAGCTGGGCCTGAATCCCCAGAGCATCTCGTCCTTGCCGGCCGGCCGCCTGCTCAACCTGGGCGAACCGGTGGACCCGGCCATGCTGGCTTCCCTGAATCGCAACATGGCGGGCATTTACGAGGAATTCCGTGCCCGCGTGCTGGCCCATCGTCCCCTAAGTCCCCAGGCGCTGGATCCCATTGCCGCTGGACGGGTGTGGGCTGGCGGGCGTGCCCGGGACCTGGGACTGGTGGACTGTCTGGGAGGACTGGGCGCCTGCGTGGATTCGCTTCAACTCACGCTGGGCGGCACTCCCCTGCCCATCCACCACTATCCGCGCCAGCTGAACCTGATGGAACTGCTGCTCTCCGGCAATCTGCGCCCCTGGGATCTGCTGCCGGCCGGAAAGCTGGAGCGCGCGGCCGCGCTGGTGGGAGTGCCCTCCTTGCTGCGCGCCGTGGAGGAGGACCCACGCCGCCTGCAGGATCCGCGCTGGATGCTGCGGGCGGAGGCGCCAATTCTGGAAGGCGCACTGGCCCGCTGAACCTGATCAAGGCTTTTTCAAAGGTGCCGATACCTTGTGCGGAGGCGGTCTGAAGCCGCTCCTGGTCCAGCACAAGGCGGTGACAACGTGGACACTCGACAGCTAATCACCCACGCCTCCGGCGACAAGCAGATCATCTTCCTCGACGAGCGGCGTCTGGTGCTCAGTCTGGGCCAAGTCATGCTTCCTCTTACCCATGCTTCCCTTGGTCGCCTGTCAAATGTGCTGCTGGGCGTGGCGCGGGACTTTGAATCGCACGCCAAGGATGGCCGCGTGTACATCCACGGAGACAAGTTCGTGCTGCGCCTTACCCAGGAGGAATTCATGGAGCTGCTGAGCATGACCAGCCGCGCCCTGGGCTGGCTGCACACCCGACAAAGCTGTCCGAATTGAAGCCCGAAGTCCCCTTCGCCCCCCTTTCCCCTTTCATTTCAACCATCTGAAGGCCCCATGGGGCCTTTTGGCTTGCCGCTGGAGCCCGATTTCTCTACTTTTGGCGCGCTTTATTCACCGCAGACCCTGTACAGGAGGAGATATGTCCGGGCATTCCAAATGGTCCACCATCAAGCGGAAGAAGGGCGCGCTGGATGCCAAGCGCGGAAAAATCTTCTCCAAGCTGGTCAAGGAGATCACCGTTGCCGTGCGCACGGGCGGCTCGGATGAGGATGCCAATCCCCGCCTGCGCCTGGCCCTTGCCAAGGCCCGTGCCAACAGCATGCCTTCCGCCAATATCGAGCGCGCCATCGCCAAGGGGACGGGCGAGGCGGACGGCGTGACCTATGAGGAAATCACTTACGAAGGCTACGGCCCCGGCGGCGTTGCCTTCATCGTGGAGTGCATGACGGACAACCGCAACCGCACCGTGGGCGAAGTGCGCCACGCCTTCAGCCGCAACAACGGCAACATGGCGGAAAGCGGGGCCGTGGCGTGGAATTTCGAGCGCGTGGGCTTTGTGAGCGTGGCCAAGGCCGGCGTCAGTGAGGACGACCTCATGCTCATGGTGATGGATGCCGGCGCCGAGAACATTGAGGACGGGGACGAGAGCTGGGACATCTACAGCCCGGTCGAGTTCATGGAAACGGTGCGCAAGACCGTGGTGGACAACGGCTTGGATGTGAAGGAATACAGCCTGACCCTGAAGGCCAAAACCCTGTGCAAGATCGATGCCGCCGAGGAGGCCAAGCGCGTGCTGAAGCTCATCGATGTGCTGGAAGATCTGGACGATGTGCAGGAGGTCACCTCCAATTTCGATGCCGACGAGGCCCTGCTGGCCGGGCTCGAGTAAGCCGCGTGCGCGTGCTGGGCATCGACCCGGGCCTGGCGCGCACAGGTTGGGGCGTGGTGGAGGGCCAGGGCGGCCGATATCGGGCCGTGGCCTTCGGGGCCATTGCCACCGCCGGGGATTTCCCTTCCCGCCTGGTTGAGCTCTACCGGCAATTGTCGGAGCTTGTGGCCCTGCATTCGCCGGATGCCCTGTCCATCGAGCAGGTCTTCAAGGGACCCAATGTCCAAAGCCTGGTGAAGCTGTCCCACGCCCGCGCCGTGGCCATCCTGGCCGCGGGTCTGAAGGGGCTGCCCGTGGCCGAGTACACGCCCATGCAAATCAAGCGGGCGGTCACCGGACGCGGCGCCGCGGACAAGAGCCAGGTGAATGTGCTGGTCACCCATTTGCTGGGCCTGCACCAGGCCCCCAAACCCCTGGACGCCAGTGATGCCCTGGCGGCGGCCATCTGCCACTTAAACCGCGCCTCCTTCGAGGCCCGTCTGGAGGGCTGAGCATGTACGAGTACCTGCGCGGACGGGTGGAACAGCTCAGTCCCACCCAGGTGGTGCTGGAAACGGCGGGCGTGGGCTGGGACCTGGCCTGCAGCGTGAACACCAGCCGCCGCCTGGCCCGCGGACAGGAGGCCCGCCTGTGGGTGCACCTGCTGGTGCGCGAAGATCTGCTTTCCCTGACCGCATTTCATAGCAAGGGCGAGCGCGAGCTCTTCCGCGACCTGCTCTCCGTGGCGGGCGTGGGACCCAAGGTGGCCCTGGCCGTGCTCTCCGGCCTGGACGAGAACGAATTTCTTGAAGTGGTGCGCCTGGGCAGCGTGGAGCGCCTGACCCGCGTGCCCGGCATTGGGCGCAAAATTGCCGAGCGCCTTCTGCTGGAACTGAAGGATCGCCTTGACAAGCGCCACGCCGGCAGCGCCGATGGCCTGCCCGGACTGCCTGCGGGAGGCGTCATGGATGCCCGGCGGGAAGTGCTGGAGGCCCTGGTGGCCCTGGGCTACAAGGGCGCCCAGGCGGAGCAGGAGCTGGCCAAGGCTCTTTCCCGCTGGCAGTCGGGTGGTGGTGAAGGCCAGCCCGCCGTGGATGTGTGGCTGCGCCTGGTCTTGCAGAAGTAACTCGCGTGATGCCCCGCCGCGGGGCCTTCGGTCAGGGAGAACGATTTCATGGACCAGTCCTTCGAGGACGATCGCCTTGCCTCATCCAGCTTCCTGCCGGAGGATCGCCTGGAGGGAGCCTTGCGACCGGAGCGACTGGAGGACTTTGTGGGGCAGGAGCGCCACAAGGAGAACCTGCGCGTGTTCATCCAGGCGGCCTTGCAGCGTGGCGAGGCCCTGGACCACTGCCTCTTCCACGGACCGCCCGGCCTGGGCAAGACCACCCTGGCCCACATCCTGGCCAAGGAACTGGGCAGCCAGGTGCGCGTCACCAGCGGACCCGTGCTGGAGAAACCCGCCGATCTGGCGGGCCTGCTCACCAATTTGAACGACCGGGACATTCTGTTCGTGGATGAAGTGCACCGCCTGGGCAAAGTGGTGGAGGAGTACCTCTACCCGGCCATGGAGGATTTCCGCCTGGACATCCTGCTGGACCGGGGCGCCGCCGCGCGCAGCGTGCAGCTCACCCTGCCGCGTTTCACCCTGGTGGGGGCCACCACCCGCGCCGGGCTGCTCTCCAGCCCCCTCATGGCCCGCTTCGGCATTGTCGTGCACCTGGAACATTACCAGCGCCAGGAGCTGGCCTCCATCCTGGAACGCAGTGCCCGTCTGCTTGAGCTGGATCTGGATCCGCAAGCCGCCTATGAAGTGGCCGGCCGCTGCCGGGGCACGCCCCGCATCGCCAACCGCCTGTTGCGCCGCCTGCGGGATTTCGCCCAGGTGAAGGGCCAGGGACGTATCACCCTGGACATTGCCCGCTACGGTCTGGAACGCCTGGAAGTGGACGAGGAGGGGCTGGATCGTCTGGATCGCGCCTTCCTGCGTATTCTTTGCGAAACCTACCAGGGCGGACCGGTGGGTCTGGGAACTCTTTCCGTGGCCCTGGGCGAGGAGGAGGACACCCTGGAAGAAGTGCTGGAGCCCTTCCTGGTGAAGGAGGGCTTTCTTCAGCGCACGCCCCGTGGCCGCGTGGCCACCGCCCGTGCCTGGTCCCATCTGGGTCTGCCGCCCCGGCCTTCGGCGGGAGACACCGGCATCCTGCCTTTCTAAGCAAGTCACCGCGCGGGGTGCGTTCCCCGGGCACACCCTGGAGGCCTCATGCTCAAGCGCTTGTGCATCGCGTTGGTGGGTCGTGGTTTCTGGGTGTGCCATGTCACGCTGTGGACGGAACTCTGGCATGCCCTGCAAGCGCCGAAAGTGCGGGGCTTGAAGCGCATCCTGGGCCTGTTGATCCAGCCGGGTGATGCGGTGCTGGATGTGGGCGCCAATATTGGCCGCCTTACCCACGCCCTGGCCCGGCGGGTGGGAAGCTCCGGCTGCGTGCACGCATTCGAGCCCACGCCCATGGCCCGCCGCGTATTGGAGAAACTGGTGGCCTTGCGTCGCCTTTCCCAGGTTCGCGTGCAGCCCTGCGCCGTGGGACGGGAGGAGGGCGAACTTCACTTGCGCGTTCCCCTGCACGAGGGCTGGAAGCCCATGCATCAAATCACCCATTGCCCCGGCGGGGATGCCGGCGGGGACTATCTGGACCTGCAGGTGGCCTGTCGGCAATTGGATGTCTATTGGGAAGAGCTGGGCCGTCCGGACATCAGCTTCATCAAGTGCGACACCGAAGGCCACGAACTCCCCGTGCTGGAAGGGGCGCGCCGCCTGCTTGAGGGTTGCCGACCCAGCATTTTCTGTGAAGTGGAGGCGCCTTATCTGGAGCGCCAGGGCTTGCACCCGGACCAGTTGTTCCAGCTGTTGCGGGAATTGGGCTATGAAGCCCTCCGTCCGTTGGAAGGGGGCCACTTCCAGCTTGTGCAGGGCTACACGGGCCGCTCCAACTATCTCTTCGTGCATCCACAGCGTGTGAAGGAGCCCCAATTGCGGGCCCTGCAAAGCTGAGGCCCGCCGGGTCCATCCCCCAAATGGTGGCACGGCCCCTTCCCTTGTCCTAACTTGTGCAGCCAATTTTTGCCCGCCGGATCCGCGTCCGGGGCTTCAGCCCGCCCATGTCGGGGCGGGAGGGACCAAACGAGGACTGCCACATGCGCCTTTCCGATTTCAAGTACACGCTGCCGGAGAAGTTGATTGCCCAGGAGCCGCTCAAGGAGCGCGACAAGTCACGCCTGCTGGTGATGGATCGCGTCAGCGGCGCCGTGGAACACCGCATCTTCAAGGATGTGGTGGAGCTTTTCGGCCCCAACGATGTGCTGGTGGTGAACGACACGCGGGTGGTGAAGGCGCGCCTGACGGGCTACAAAGAGAAGACTGACGCTGAGATCGAGGTCTTCCTGCTGCGCGAACTGAACGAGAACATGTGGGAGATCATGGTGAAGCCGGCGCGCAAAGTGCGCATGGGCAACACCATCACCCTGCAGGAAGGCATTACCTGCGACATCATCGACAACACCACCTCCGGTGGTCGTGTGGTGCGGGTGAACTACGACGGGGACTTCCACAAGATCATCGAGAAGTACGGCAGCGTGCCCTTGCCGCCCTACATCCGGCGCACGCCGGACAAGAAGGACGAGAAGAACTACCAGACCATTTTCGCCGATGAGGGCCGCAGCGGCGCCGTGGCCGCCCCCACCGCCGGCCTGCACTTCACCAAGCGCCTGTTGGGCCGTCTGGAGAAGAAGGGCGTGGCCATTGTGCCCGTCACCCTGCATGTCAGCCTGGGCACCTTCCGCCCGGTGAATGTGGAAGACCTTACCCGTCACCGCATGGACAGCGAGCACTACATCGTCACGCGGGAAACCGCGCGCACGGTGAACGACCGCATCAAGCTGGGTGGCAAAGTGTGGGCGGTGGGCACCACCGTGGCCCGCACGCTGGAAACGGTGGCGCGCTTCAATGGCGGCATCAATCCCGACAAGGGCTGGACGGACAAATTCATCTACCCGCCCTACGACTTCAAGGTGGTGGACAGGCTCATCACCAATTTCCATCTGCCTTCCAGCACCCTGCTCATGCTGGTGTCGGCCTTTTCCACCCGCGACAACATCCTGAACGCCTACAAGGCCGCCGTGAAGGAGAAGTACCGCTTCTTCAGTTACGGCGATGCCATGCTCATCAAGTGAGAACGGCTGGCATCAGAAGGCCTCCGCAGGCGATGCCAGGCCCATCCCATGAGTGGTGAGCCCACGCGCCTGGCTCTTGTGATCACCGCGGGAGGCCTTGGTCGCCGCATGGCGGCGGGCGCGCCCAAGCAGTTCCTAAGCCTGGCGGGCCGGCCCATGCTGGCCCGCACGCTTGAAGGGGCCGTCCAAGCGCTGGCGGAACTTCCCCACCTGCGATTCACCCATCTCCTCCTGAGCCACCCTGTGGAGTCGCAGAGGGAGAGTCAGCTGCTCCTGGATGAAACGGCGGCTCTTGCTGGCCGCCTGGGGATGGCGCCAGTCTTCCAGTTGGTGGAGGGAGGCCCCACCCGTCAGGACAGCGTGCGACTGGCCCTGGAGGCCTTGGCCGCCCAGCCGGGTCCCGCGCCTGATGTCGTGCTGGTGCACGATGGCGTGCGCCCGTTGGCCTCTCCCGCCCTTTACCAGCGTTTGGTGGAGGTTTTGCACACGCGGGAGGACGCCCTGGGCGTGGTTCCCCTCTTGTCCGTGACCGACACGGTGAAATCCGTCCGTCGTGATGCCCGGGCTTGGACGGTAACGGGCACGGTGGACCGCGATGGCCTGGGCGCCGTGCAGACGCCTCAGCTTCTGCGCTGGCCTCAGGCGCTGGACCTGCATCGGAAAGCGCGGGCGGAAGGCCTGGCCGTGACGGACGAGGCCATGCTGGTGGAAAGGCTGGCGCCGGAAGCCTTGCTGGTGGGCGTGGAGGGCGAGAGCCGCAACATCAAGATCACCCGGCCTGACGATCTGCTGCTGGCGGAGGCCTGGCTGGCCCGGGAAAGAAAGGATGGCGCCATGGACGCTTTGCGCGTGGGCCAGGGTTTCGATGTGCACGCCTTCGCCCCGGACCGCCCCCTTGTGCTGGGCGGCGTGGCCATTCCCCACGAGCTGGGCCTTGCCGGCCACAGCGATGCGGATGTGCTGCTGCATGCCATTGCTGATGCCGTGCTGGGCGCGGCGGGGCTGGACGACATTGGCGCCCATTTCCCGGACACGGAAGAACGCTGGCGTGGCGCGGACAGCTGGGAGCTGCTGCGGGAATGCGTGCGCCGGGCACGGGAAAAGGGCTGGATGCCGGTGAATGTGGACGCCACGCTGATGGGGCAGCGCCCCAGGATCCGTCCCCATGTGCCAGCCATGCGGGAGCGCATTGCCCAGGCCCTGGAGCTGTCAGTGGATGCGGTGAATGTGAAGGGCACCACCACCGAGCGCCTGGGCTTCATCGGGCGGGAGGAGGGGCTGGCGGCCCAGGCCGTGGTGCTCATGGCGGCCTGCCAGTCCTGAAAAAGACTAGGCGCGACAGTCGCGACTGCCGCGCCCAGAGTGCCGCGCGATTCGTGGAGGTCATCGCGCTGTTCCGCGGTCGGCCAACCGCGGTGGATCAGCGCTCCCAAGTCTCGGCCAAAGACCCCGGATCACCTCTCCGGAAGCCTCTATCGTCTCTCCACAAAAATCCTTTATAGCCCAGGTGATATATTTTTCAACACCTGCTGTGCTGAATTGGTCGCTTACTGTTTAGATTCGCCATGAGCTTCATCGAGTACAGATTCAATTTGAGCGTAAAGGTCCTCCACATCCACCCGCCCATTCCATCGCTTCACCTGACGGCCTTTGTGGAACAGAAAGAGCGTGGGAGTGCCGCGCACGCCAAAGTGCACCACGGTGCTGAAATTGGTCACGGAGTTGGCGCGGGTCAGGCGCAGGCGGTTGGGGAAATCCTCACGCAACTGGTAAAGCAGACCGGACACGGTCTGACATCCACTTCACGTGTTGCTGTAGAATTCGGCCACAATGGGCTTGCTTTCGCTCAGCAGCAGTTCCTGCAACATGCCGTCCCGCAACTCGTCCGGCCGGCCATCCAGTCCGATCAGCTTCATCAAAAAGCCCATTGCTTGCCTCCTTGGGGAAGTAAAGGGGTGGAACTCAATGGCAGGAAGTGGCAAAACAAGAGAAGGCCACAGGTGAAAGCTGGTCCCGCCTTGTCGCGCTCCCTGCCCCGGGATCCTGGGGCTCCTCGTCTGGGAACCGCCACTTCATCGGTTCACAAGCAAGGTGAACTTGACATGTGGCGGGCAAAAAACCTGCCATCGACTGGTGATTGTATGGAATTCAAGACATGTCAGCTTTAGCAGAACAAGGAAAAGCCAACTTGTTCCAAGCCAATCGGCTGACTTTTCGAGTCTTTGGCGGCAATTTGATGGAAATTTTAACAGCGCTGCTTCACTTTCACCGCACTTTGTAAGAAAAGTTTTACGAACCCGAGAAAAAGCTGGCATCTGCCCCTGTCCGCCTCTATGTTTCCCCCTGTAATCGGGAGCCCATCATGAAACGAGCTTTGACCCTTGCGGCCTTCGCGGCCTTCGTTACTCTGGCCCAGGCCGGCAGTCCCACCGCCGATCACCGGGATTACGAGCTGCAGCCCGGGGATTTCGGCAAGCCCGTGGTGATTGCCCCCCTGCCCGGCATGGCGGGCGATCCCTGGCTCATCGACGATCCGGACATCATCATTGACGATGACGGCCCCAGCGATGAGGACGAGGGCATCATTTACGACGGTTCCTTCGTGCCGCCCATGCGTCCGCGCAACCCAAGCAAAGTCCTGAACCAGTAAACCGGAAAGGGCACGCCCCATGCAGTGCCTGCGCCAGTTCAGCGACTTCTTCACTCACTCGCCGGGCGTGCGCCTCTTCGACGAACGGCAGTTCGTGCGCGCCCTGGAGCTCTTCGACGGGGAGGCCCAGAAGGCGCCGGACCGTCGTCACCGGGAATACGCCCGCTACCATGCGGCCACCTGCTGTTATGTGCTGGGCCAGTACCCCCGCGCCAAACGCGATCTGATCCTGGCCAACAAGTGGGCCGGCAAGGCCGACGACCGTCCCTTGCGCATGGCCTGTGTGTTCACCCTGGCCACCCTGGAAGTGGCCATGGGCAACCACGAAAAGGGCCTGGGCATTTTTGAGAAATTCCGCGCCCTTTATGAAAACCGTCTGGAGCCCTACGACCGCAGCATGCTGCTCTTGAATGTGGCCCTTACCCATCTGCGCCTGAAGCAGCTGGACGAGGCGGCCCAGCTGCTGGACAAGGCCCAGGACTTCGCCCGCCGCGCCAGGGACCTGCACCTGGACACCTATGTCCATTACTACCGCAGCCTGCTCCTGCAGCGGCAGGGCGACCAGGTGGGCGCGCTGGAGCATCTGGAGCGGGCCGCCGCCCTGGCCGAACAGGGTGGGGACCCTTACGACCAGGCGCGTTGCCAATGGCAGCTGGGCAACCATTGGTTGAGGCGGGAACGCTTCGACAATGCGTTGAAGGCATTGAAGAAGGCCATCCGCGTGTCCAAGCAGGCCGGCTTCAAGGTTGAGGCGGCCAAGTGTCTGAACGACTATGCCTGGGCCTATTTCAAGAAGGGCCGTCTGACGGAGGCGAAGAGCTACGCGGAGGAGGCCATCCTCACGGGCCGCGAGGCGGGCGTGGACACGGCCAATTACCTGGACACGCTGGAGCAGATCAACGCCCATATCAATGACTTCTACGAGGAAGAAAAGCTCATTGCCGAACTGGAACGGGAAACCGCCCGGGAGTTCGAGCTGGTGGGCTACAGCGACGGCATCATCCAGCTGGCGGACGCCATTCGCACCTTCGCCCCCTGCAACGATCCCGTGCTCATCTATGGTGAAACAGGCACGGGCAAGGAGCTGGTGGCCCACGCCGTTCATCTCACCAGCGCCCGACGGGACCGCCCCTTCATCAAGCGCAATTGCGCCGCCATTCCTGAAAATCTCATGGAGTCCGAGCTCTTCGGCCATGTGAAGGGTTCTTTCACCGGCGCCACCACGGATCGCAAAGGCATTTTCGAGGAAGCCAACGGCGGCACGCTCTTCCTGGATGAAATCGGCGAAATGCCGCCCAGCCTGCAGAGCAAGCTGTTGCGCGTGCTGGAGAACGGCGAGTTCTACCGCGTGGGATCCTCGGAACTGGTGCGGGTGGATGTGCGCCTTATCGCCGCCACCAACCGCATGCTGGTGGCGGAAATGCACAAGGGCAACTTCCGCGAGGATCTCTTCTTCCGCCTGAACACCATCAAGCTGGACCTGCCCCCTTTGCGGGACCGCAAGGAAGATATCTCCGTGTTGGTGAACCACTTCCTCTTCGGTTTGAACGAGGAATTCGACAAGTACTACAAAGTGCTCAGTGAGGACGCCCTGCAAACCATGGAGGCCTATGCCTTCCCGGGCAATGTGCGCGAGCTGAAGAACATCATCCGCGCCGCCTACCTTACCAGCAAGGGGCGCATGATCAGCTCAGCCGATGTATCACGCTTTTTCCAAAGCGGCATGCCCGTGCAGGTGCGCCAGGCCGCCCAGGCTTTGCCCCAGGTCGCGCCGCCCCTGGAGCACCACCTGGAGGAGGCGGCGGATGCCTTCCATGATGCCCTGACGGAAGAGGATGAGGGCCGCGTGGTGCCCTTCGCCACCACGGAACTGGTGGAGAAGGCCAGCCTGAAAGACTATGTGCTGGCCGCGGAGAAGCGCCATTTGCTTGGCGTGCTGAAGCACTGCGACAGTGTGAACAAGGCCTGTGCCGTGCTGCAGATAAGCCGTCCCACCTTCTACCAGAAACTGAAGGTCCACGGCATTTCCCTTAGCAACAAGCGCCTGGTCTAAGCTTCGCGCCTGGCTTGCTGAACTTCAGGTTGGCAAGGGTAAAGGGGAACAGGCGGGCGCCCTTCGCCAAGGTGGCCACAGACAAGATTCCCAACGCAGGGGAGCACGGGCTCCCCTGTTTCGTGTCAGTTGTAAGACTCAGGAGCGGCCCAGATCCCGGCGATCCTTCTTGGTGGGGCGGCCCTGTCCCTTGCGTGAAGCCTGGGCGGCGCGATCCATGAGATGCATGATGCGCACGGTCTCGCGCTGTTCCTCCGTCAGATTCTCCATGCGTTCCACTTCTTCGCGCACCTCATAGAGTTCCCGTGCCTCCGGCGGCGGCAGGGGCCGTTCCGCCACCGCTTTCACCGTCAGCCACAGGCGGCGCGGGCCCTTCACCACTTCCAGGGTTTCGCCCGGCTTCACAATGTGGCCCGCTTTCACCCGGGCGCCATTCAGCTTCACATGGCCGGCATCAATGGCTTCATCGGCCTGGGAACGCGTTTTGAAAATGCGTGCCACCTGCAGCCATTTGTCCACCCGGACCTCGAGCTGGGGGACGGCGCCTGTGCCTGACGGCCTGTTGGGACCTTGCTTCATGGCGAACCCTTTGATTGACAAATGGTTGTCTTCCCGATGTTCGTGGCTTTGCCATCTTTCAGAAGAAAGGGGAATTCCAGACATTGTCGGGTTGGCCTCGCGAGGCCGCTGGACAGCTTCAGGCGCCCATGCGCCCCCGGCCAAGGTAGAATCCGTTGGGAGGGAGTCAAGGTGAAAGCCATTCTGCCAGTGGCGGGAAAAGGAACGCGTTTGCGGCCCCTGGCCCACACCTATCCCAAGGCGCTCATTCCCATTGCGGGACGGCCCATGATCGAGTGGATCATGGATCCTCTGGTGGAAGCCGGCCTGCAGGAAGCCGTGTTCATTGTGGGCTGGCTGGGCGCGGAAATTGAAGCCCATGTGCGCCGCCGCTACGGCCAGCTTGCCTTGCGCTTCGTGCCCCAGGGGGAAATGCTGGGTCTGGGTCACGCTGTCAGCCTTGGCCTGGACGAAGGCGAGGGCGAGGTTTTCATCATTCTGGGCGACACGCTGTTTGAAGCCGATGTGGCCGCCATCCGCGCCTGTCCCCACAGCGTGCTGGGCGTGAAGGAAGTGGCGGATCCCCGGCGGTTCGGCGTGGCGGAACTGGACCAGGGACGCATTGTGCGGCTGGTGGAGAAGCCCGCCGAGCCCCGCAGCAATCTGGCCCTCATAGGCCTTTACAACATCAAGGATGGCGAGGCCCTGCGTCTTACCCTGAAGGACATGATCGAGGGTGATGTGAAGACGCGGGGCGAGTACCAGATCACGGACGCCCTGCAGCGCATGATCGATGCCGGTCACGCTTTTCAGCCCTGGGGCATTGATGGATGGTACGACTGCGGCAAGAAGGAGACCTTGCTGGAGACCAACCGCCACTACCTGGGCCGCCTGGACAGCCGTCGGGAAGCGGTGCGCGTGGGAGACAGCATCGTCATTCCGCCAGTGCATCTGGGCACCGGCGTGCAGCTCTCCCGCTCGGTGGTGGGTCCCTTCGTCAGCGTGGGCGAAGGCGCCACCTTGAAGGATTCGGTGGTTGAGGATTCCCTGATCTGTGAAGGGGCGCGCCTGGAAGGCGTGGTCCTGCGCGAGGCGGTGCTGGGGCGGGAGGCCCTTGTGCGGCAGCCGCCACGGGCACTGCATGTGTCGGACAACACGGAAGTGGATGGATAAGGCCCCCGGGCCTGGAAAGGAGACATCATGAGCCAGCATCTCTTCACCAGTGAAAGCGTCACCGAAGGACATCCGGACAAGCTGTGCGACCGCATCAGCGACAGCATCCTGGACGCCTGCCTGGCGCGTGATCCCAAGGCCCGCGTGGCCTGCGAGACTTTCGTGAAGGGCTTCGCCGACCGTACGCGCCTGGTGGTGGGCGGCGAGATCAGCCTGGACAAGAAGCTCATCAAAAAGGGCCTCATCCCCGATTACGAAAGCGTTGCCCGCCAGGCCGCCCAGGACATCGGCTACACGGACCAGGCCTTTGGCATGGACGCCGCCACGGCGGAGGTGGAATTGGCCATCACCACCCAGAGCGCGGACATCAACCAGGGCGTGGACAATCCACTGGACCAGGGCGCCGGCGACCAGGGCCTGATGTTCGGTTATGCCAGCGCCGAGACGGAAAGCCTGATGCCCATGCCCATTGATCTGGCCCACCGCCTGGCCCGGCGTTTGGCCACCGTGCGCAAGGAAGGCATCCTGCCCTGGGTGCTGCCCGACGGCAAAACGCAGGTGAGCGTGCGCTACGAGGACGGCGTGCCCAAGCGGGTGGAAACGGTGGTGGTGAGCACCCAGCATCGGGACGGCCTGGGCCTGTACACGCCCAAGGGCAAGGGCCCGGCTGCCCAGAAGCGTTGTGATGACGAGGTGCTGGCCCATGTGCGTGAAGCCATCATCCGCGATGTCATCGATCCCGTGCTGCCGGCCAACCTGCGGGACCGCAAGCTGCAGATTTTTGTGAACCCCACGGGCAAGTTCGTCATTGGCGGCCCCTACGGCGACGCCGGTCTCACCGGCCGCAAGATCATTGTGGACACCTACGGCGGCATGGGCCGTCACGGCGGCGGCGCCTTCAGCGGCAAGGATCCCAGCAAGGTGGACCGCAGCGCGGCCTACGCCTGTCGCTGGGTGGCCAAGCATCTGGTGAAGGCCGGTCTGGCCCAGCGCTGCGAAGTCCAGGTGGCCTATGCCATTGGCGTGGCCAAGCCGGTGTCCATTGATGTGAACAGCTTCGGCACGGGCAAGGTCTCCGACGAGCAGCTGGTGAAGCTGGTGCACAAGCATTTCGATCTGCGCCCCGCGGCCATGATCGAGCGTCTGGGCCTGCTGGCGCCCATCTATTCCGCCACCTCCGCCTACGGCCACTTCGGTCGTGACGAGTTCCCCTGGGAGCAGTTGGACGCCGCGCTGGTGAAGAAGCTGAGCCGCTGATTTTCGTTTGGGAACTCGGCTCCGTCAATCCCGCGACAGTGGGAATCCGGGTGAAATGGATTCCAGCCTTCGCTGGGAAGACGGCTCCGGGAATGAAATCGAGATCCGCTGCGCTGAGAGCGAGGGCGGGACTGATCGGGATATTGGAAAGGGAGACCGTGATGGATCATAAAGTCGCCGACATGGCGCTGGCGGCCTTCGGGCGCCGGGAAATCGAGATTGCCGAGAAGGAGATGCCCGGACTGATGTCCGTGCGGGCGCGCTATGGCACAAGCCAGCCCCTGAAGGGCCAGCGCATC
>CAIWAD010000177.1 GCA_903910645.1 uncultured bacterium
GACAAGGATCGACTGGCCCTGGATCTTGTGCTGGGCATCCAGCAGGGTGAAACACTGCATCCCGCTTCCCTGGTGGCCCAGGGCAATGTGCTGACCCGCGTCCGCACCCTGGAGCTGCTGACGGGGCTGAAGGACAAGGCGGTGTGGAATCCCGCCAAAGTGGCCGAAGCACGGCGCCGCCTGCTGGCCACGGGTTGGTTTCGCACGGTGGAAGGGCCGGGCCTGTGCCGCACTCCCCAGGGATTGCACTGGCATGTGCGCGTGGAAGAGGCTCCGGCCTACCGTTTCGATGGCCTGGCCGCCTGGCTTCCCAATGGCCAGGGCGAGGGTCGCTGGGGCTATCATCTTGATCTGCAGCTGGCCAATCTGATGGGCACGGGACGGGAGTTGTCCGTGCTGGCCAGCCGTCCCGAGGGCTGGTCCCAGGATTTGCGCGTGCATTACCGGGAGCCCTTCCTTGGTGGCTGGCCCCTGGCGGCGGACCTGGGCGTGCGGCAACGCGTGCAGGACAGCACCTGGGTGGAGCAGCGTCTGTCTGGCGGCCTGCGCTGGCAGGTGGGACAAGGTCTGTCATTGGGTCTGGTGGCCGAGCGCGCAGTGTTCGCCCCGGACAGCCTGAACGGCTACCTGCTGGCCGGCATGGATGCCTCGCGCTTGTGGGAATTGCGGGCGGAGCTTGAGCTGGACAGGCGGGATGATGTGCGCAACCCCCGACAAGGATGGCAACTGGCCTTGCAGGACGCGCGGATGGGGCGCAGCTATCAGGCGTTGGGAAGTCTGCCGGCCCGCCAACAGGATCTGGACCTGAGGCGGCAGCTTCTGCGCACCAGCCTCTTCCTGCCCGTGGGCAGGGCCCAGGTCTTGCATGTGGCCATGGGAGGCGGACGGGTGGCGGGTGATCGCAAACCCGGACAGGAGGACCTGGTGGCCATGGGCGGGTCCTTGGGACCGCGGGGCACCCGGGAGGAAAGTCTTCGGGTGCGGGAGTGGGCCTTGCTGCAGGGCGAGTGGCGTCTCTTGCTGGGGCCGGCCTCCCGCGTGGCCCTGTTCTGGGATGTGATGCAGTGGCAGGACCGGGATCTGCTGCGTCATGGCAATCAGGGCAGAGGGGCCGCCCTGGTTCTGCCGGTGCGCCAGGGGCAGCTGGAGGTGCAATACGCTCTTCCGCTGGGAGCCAGGTGGCGGGAAGGCCTGCTGCATGTGCGGCTCGTGACGCGATTCTGAGGGAGATGGAAATGCCAATTGCCTTGTGGGAATGTTGCCGCCCTCTCAACATGGCGCTGGCCTTTCTGGCGGCCGTGACGGGAGCCGTGCTCGCCGCCGGTGCTTCAGCCCTGGGATGGCCTTCCACCTGGCTTGCGGGAGCGGCCACGGCCCTGGCTCTGGCCGCGGGCAATCTGTGGAATGATCTGGCCGACCTGCGCGAGGATGCCATCAACCGCCCGGGACGCCCCCTGCCTTCCGGCCGGCTGGACACAAGCACCGCGCGCCGGGCGGCGGCCCTGCTGGCCTTGGCTTCCCTGGGCTGCGCCCTGCCCGTCGGGCTGGAGTCCATGGCCTGGGTGGCGGGCTGTCTGGCTTTGCTGGCCTGGTATGCCCGACGCGGCAAACAGGCGGTGTTGGCCGGAAACGCGGCTGTGGCCCTGCTTTCCGTGGCCGCGGTGGGGCTGGGCGCCCTGCATGCGGGACTGGAAAGTCCCCAGTCCCTGCCCGCGCGCGCCCTGGTTCCGGCGGTGCTGGCCGGTCTCATTCACTTGATGCGCGAAGTGGCCAAGGATGCCCAGGATGTGGTGGGCGACCGTCTGGCCGGGCGACGCAGTCTGGCTCTTGTGCACGGCTTTCCCGCGGTGAAGCGTCTCCTGGGCCAGGTGGCCATGCTCAGCCTGTTGCCTCCCTTGCTGGCCCTGCTCTTTGCCCGCGACGCCGCTCCGCTGCGTCAGGCCCACATGCTGGCCCTGGGACTGGCGCCCCTGCTCTTGTGGCGCTTGAAGTCCACGCGCCTGGATGTACCGGACCAGGCCGCGCATTTGTCCAGGACCATCAAGCTCCTGTTGGCAGGGGGCCTCCTGATTTACCTGGTGGCGGCCTTGGCTGCGCGGGTGGAGCATGTCCATTGAAGATGAAATGGGACCCTCCAATGAATGAGCGCCGCCACGGAGGCCATCGCGACGGAGTCGTCCTTGCGGGATGGCCCTTAGGCACGAGCGTCCAACGCCCATGAGGCCGTAACGCGGCCAGGCTTTCCGGAATCCCTGCCAAACTGAAAGGCGATCCATGTTCTGGCTCTGTCCTCCCCAGCTCCTGCCTCCCCTGCTATTGGCATCCGCCTCACCCCGACGCGCCGACTTGTTGCGTCGCGCCGGACTGAGTTTCAGCGTGGAAGCCCCCGATATCGATGAAGCTCTTCTGCCCGGAGAGGATCCTCCTTCTCATGTAAAGCGACTGGCGCGGGAAAAAGGAGAGGCCCTGCGGGCGTCCTGGCCGGGCCATGTGATTCTCAGTGCGGACACGGTGGTGGTGCTGGATGGCCGCATTCTGGGCAAACCCAGGGATACGGCGGAGGCCGAAGGCATGCTGGCGGACCTGTCCGGGCGCTGGCATGTGGTGTACACCGGGTGGGCGCTGGCGGGAACGGGCTTGGCCTGCCGCGTTGGGCATGAGCAGACCCGCGTGCTTTTCCACTCCCTGGATGCCGGGCAGATTGCCGCCTATGTGGCGACGGGCGAACCCATGGACAAGGCCGGAGCCTATGGTATCCAGGATGGAGGCAGCCTGCTGGTGAAGGCCCTGGAGGGCGACTATTTCACTGTGATGGGCCTTCCCGTTTCCATCGTGTGCCGGGAGTTGGCGGAGTTGGCCCGGGAATTTTCCGTCTCAGACTAGCTGCGGGACAGGGTTCGGCACTTCTGATCAGCCCCTTTCATTGGTAAGTTCCGCCATGGACGAGGCACACCAGTTGCGCGCGGCCTTTGCGCAGGATCTGCGGGAGGCCCGTACTTACCGCAAGATTGAGTTGGAACAGGTGGCGCAGGAAACGCGCATCACCCTGCCCTATCTCCAGGCGCTGGAGAAGGGGGAGTGGGAGCGCCTGCCCGGCCCCTTCCTGCGTGGCTACCTCTCCGCTTATGCCGAATGCCTGGGCATGAACCTGGAGAAAGTCCTGCGCCGCTTCGACGAGCTGGGGTTCCAGGGCCAGGAGGAAACCCCTGCCTCCGATGGCGCGCCGGCGCCCCGCATGCCCTTCGCCATGGGCCAGCGACGCACGGAGGAGCAGGCCCCGCTGCATGCACCTCCAAGGAAGACGGATCCCGTTCCGCCACTCATCCGCGCCCTTCCCCTGTCCGTGAAAGTGACCCTTGCCTCCAGCCTTGTGCTGGTGGCGGCCTTGTTGTTGTGGGGGCTGACTTCCCTGGTGCTGGGCATGCTGCAGGGCGGTGGTGACGGCGCAGTGCCGGAAGAGATCCTGCCGGAGGCGCCAGTGGAGGGCGCCGCCGATGACCGCGAGCTGCCACCTTTCAAAGTGCGTCTGGAGCTGAGCCAGGTGGACCATCTGAGCGTGCTGTCCTCGGAGGGCCAGATCTTCAACGGGATCTGTCCGGCGGATTCCGCCCTGGAATTCACCAGCACGCGGGAAGTCATTGTGGAGGTGGCCCACCTGGAGCGCTTGCGACTGTGGCGGAATGGCCAGCCACACGATCTGGACACGTTAAGTGGTCCCCGGGAGCTGCGATTGCTGCCGGGCTCGGTGGGTATTGAACGGAGGCCCGGTGCACAACCCTGAAAACGGACCTCCCGCCTTCATACTGGGGCGTGAAGAGCATTTCTTCCGCGACCGCAGCCTGTTGGTGGTGGATGACGAGCCGTACAACGTGGACATCCTGGTCTTCGAGCTGGAGGACCGGGGCTTCACCGTCCATACCGCACTGGATGGGCAGGCCGCGCTGGAGTTGCTGGAAGGCGGCCTGCGCCCGGATCTGATCCTGCTGGATGTCACCATGCCCCGCTTGGATGGCTTCGGCCTTACCCGTGCCATCCGCGCCCATCCCGATCTGACCCACCTGCCCATCATTCTGTTGACGGCCCGGGTGGAGTTGGAGGACAAGGCCGAGGGCTTTGCCGCCCGGGCGGACGATTATGTGCTGAAGCCCTTTCACATTGATGAAGTGCTGGCCCGGGTGCAGGTGCAGCTGCGCATTTCTGGCTACTTGCGGCTTCGGCGTCAGATGGCCGAGAGTCACAGCCGTCTGGCCCTGGTGGGCGCCGCTGCCCACGAGTTGGCCCAGCCCTTGGCGGGGGCCAACGGTTACCTGCAGCTCTTGCAAGCCGCCGTGGAGCGGGGCAATGTAGGGGCAGAGGCCCACGCCGAGCGCCTGGAGCGCATTGAACATTGCCTGCTGAAAACCCGCGATGTGGCCCATCGTCTGGAAAGCCTGGAACGCGTGGCCCTGGAGGACTATCCCTGCGGGACGCAGATCATCAACCTGCAGGAATCCCAGGTGCCGGAGGCCGTGCGCGACGCGGAGGATCCCGACCACACCATCCTGGTGCTTGAGGCCGGGGTGACCCGGGACACTGGCCTGGAGGCCGAGCTGACCCGACAGGGTGCCCGCGTGGTGCGGATGGGGGAGCTGGCCGGCCAGGAAGCGGAAGTGGATGTGATCCTGCTGAGCGCGGTGGATCGTTCGGATGTGGTGGGCCCCATTGTGCAGGAGACATTGAAAGCCTGGGAGGCCCCCCACCTGTTGGGACCTCCCGTATTGGCATTGCTTCCCGGCCAGCAGGGCGTCACCGGCGTGGGCGTTGGGCTGCTGCGCTTGGGCGTGGACGATGTGCTGTGCCGCCCCTTCCGCCAGGAGGAGCTTTTGCTGCGCCTGCGCAGTCGCGTGCGTCTGCAACGGCTGCGCATGGAGGATCTGCGCACCCAGTCCCTGGATGCCGCCCGGGATATGCGCCATCGCGCGCTGGAGGGCTTTGGTGACCAGGTGGAGAAATGCCTGGAGGAATTGCCTTCCCTGGGATGCGGCGGCGATGATCTTGCCGGTCGCCTGGCGGCCTATTCCCGTCGCCTGGAAGCCCTGAACGCCGTGGTCCGCCGCCTGCAATCCCGTCAAATGGCGGGAGGAGAGCCGCTCAGATGAACGGCCCTTTCCTTTTTCCAGCCCACACGCATCTGGAGGATGAGGGTGGAGTCTGCCGGAATCTGCGCCAGCTTCTGGCCTGGTGTTGCGAACGCGGTGGCTGCAAGGCCGCTTGGTTGCTGGGTACGGCAGCTGATCCATGGACGCATCGAGATCATTTCGATGACCAGGACCCTCTTCCCGAAGCCCTGGAGGAGTCTCTGGCCCGGTGGGCCGCGAGTCAGGATCTGAAGGGTGGCATGGTGGTGGCGGCGGAAGAACCTGAGTGCCCCGGCATGGCGAACCATTGCCTTCGGCGAAACATCACCCATTTGCAATGGCTGTCCTTGCCTGTCTGGGCGCCGGGACCGTCCTGGCTGCTTTTGGGATGGGACGGCCGCCCGGCCGAGCAACCCTGGCCCGGTTTGGAAAGCTGCACGCGGGACATGGCACACCTGTTGTGGCTGGATCGGGCGCGGGAAGCCACCTCCCGGGCCGAGGGCGAGTGCAGGATGGTGAAAGAGCAGGCGGCTGCCCTGGGGATGGAGCTTGCGCGCACCCGCCAGCAGTCGGATCGCGAGGGCGAAGTGGCGCGGCGGCGCGTGGACGAAGCTGAAAGCGCCAAGAACGAATTCCTGGCCAGCGTCAGCCACGAGTTGCGCACTCCCCTCAACGCCATCCAGGGCTACACGCGCATTGTGCTGCGTGAAGCCCAGCTGACGGATCGGCAGCGCCTTAGCCTGGAACGGGTCATGACCAGTTCCCAGAACCAGCTGCGTCTCATCAACAATGTGCTGGACTATTCCCGCCTTGAAGCCGGCCGCATGAGGCTGGAGTTGGAGCAACTGGATCTGGTGCAAGTGCTGAAAGATGTGCTGAGCCAGGTGGAGGCCCTGGCCCAGGAGCGCGGTCTGCATGTGTCCATGGAGGTTTTCCCGCCCATGGACCGCCTGCCCACGGTCAGTGACCGCGCCAAGCTGGAACAGGTGCTGGTGAACCTCATGGGCAACGCCATCAAGTTCACCTCCCGAGGCCACATCGTCCTAAGGTTGCGCAGCGAAGGCGGCACGGTGCACCTGGAGGTGGAGGACACGGGCATTGGCATCCCGCCGGAGGAGCAGGCCCGCGTCTTTGAGCGCTTCCGGCGCACCCGCAGCTCGGATGCCTCCCGCACGGTGTCGGGCACGGGTCTTGGACTGGCCATCAGCCAGGGCCTGGCCCAGTTGCTGGGCGGGCAAATCCGCCTGCAGAGTGAAGAGGGCCAGGGATCCACCTTCACCGTTTCCCTTCCCTTGTTCCTGGATCTGGAAACCGCCGCCCTTACTCTGGTGGGGACGGATGAAGCGGAGGCTTGATGGAAGCATTTGCCAATCCTCCCTTGGAGCGCCTGCGCGACCTGCTCCTGCAAACCCGCAGCATTGCCGTGGTGGGCCTAAGTGACAAGGCCTCCCGCCCCAGCAACCGCGTGGCCGCCTATCTGCAAGAGGCTGGCTACCGCATTCTGCCGGTGAATCCTGCTATTCCAGAAGCACTGGGCGAGAAATCCTGGCCCAGTGTGGCCAACTTGCCCGGGCCGGTGGATGTGGTGTGCATCTTTCGCCGCAGCGAGGAGGTGGGCCCCATCGTGGATGAAGCCATTGCCAACGGAGCCCGCGTGGTGTGGATGCAGGACCAGGTGGTGAATGTGGAGGCGGCGGCCCGCGCCCGGGAAGCCGGCCTGGAAGTGGTGATGAATGATTGCATGCTGCGCCGCCACTTGGCCCTGGGGCTTGCCCGCGGCGCATGAACCTGCTCCTTTACCGCAGACGGGAAGTGGTGGATGGCCACCTGGTCCTGCTTCCCGGCGACCGTCGGCTGCTCCACCTGGAGGAGATTCTGCAGGCCCGTGCCGGACTGCGCATCCGCGTGGGTGAAGCTCATGGATCCTGCCATTGGGCCACCCTGATGGACGATCCCGCGCCCATGAGACCCTTGCGCCTGCGACTAGATGAGGCCTGGCAGGCCCCGGCTCCATTGGAATGCAGTCGCGTCCTGCTGCTTGCCCTGCCCAGGCCACCCGTGCTGCGTCGCATTCTGGAGCTGGCGCCCCAGTGGCATCTCCATCGCCTGATCCTGCTGCGCAGTGCACGCGTGGAAAAGTCCTATTTCCACAGTCCTTTGCTTAGCAAGGGGGAATGGCGTCGGCATTTGGAAGCTGGCATGGAGCAGGCCCGCCATACCCGGGAACCCCAGGTGGCCCTGTTTGAGCGCTTCAAGCCCTTTGTGGAAGATTGCCTGGAGGAGTGGTTGCCCGCCGGAGCCACCCGGCTTCTGCCACATCCCGGACCCTGGCCCGGCGTGACTGGCCTCCCGCGGGACGCGGCCAGTTCCTGGGTGGTGGCGGTGGGTCCGGAGGGCGGTTGGGTGGAGGCGGAGGTTGAAGCCTGGCGCAGGCATCACTTCCAGCCCCTGAGTCTGGGGGAGGCCATTCTGCGCGTGGAGCCGGCAATCCATCGCCTGGTGGCCCAGTTGGATCTTTGGCATGACATGAGATCAGGAGTGACATGATGATGGAGCGCACGGGATACACCACGGATCATGCCCAGCGTGGCGGACGCGAGGGTTTGGATTTGCCGGAGCTGGCGGCCTGGCCCAACCAATACGCGGACCGGGATTACTGGATCGAGATCGAGAGCCCGGAATTCACCTGCCGCTGCCCAAAGACCGGCCAGCCGGATTTCGCTCTGGTGCGTATCCGCTATGTGCCGGATGGTCTGTGTGTGGAACTGAAGAGCTTGAAGGAGTACCTGCAGGCCTTCCGCGAGGCGGGCATATTCCATGAAAATGTGGCCAATCGCCTGCATGACGACTTAAGCACCCTCATGAAGCCCCGACAGCTTCAGGTGGAGGTGAAGTTCCTGCCCCGTGGAGGCATTGTCACCACGGTGAAATGCGGGTAAGGATCGGGTTGAAGCAGCGCCCCGCGCGGCCTGCACTTCCAGGTTTCCAGGGCAGCTTTTGCCCTATGGAAGTCCAAGAATTCCAAAGTTCTGATGCAGGCATGGGCGTCGCATTCTGAACCCGTTGAATTTCAACAGTTTCGTCTGAAGAAAAAGTTGGCATCCAACTTGCCTTGGAGAGGGCCATTGGCAAGGAGGCTGCATGAATTTCTATCCCAACGAACTGGTGCGTTCCCGTCTGAAGACTGAGAAGCGGCCACCGGATCACATTCCCAAGTACCAGACTTACGAAGCCAAGCTGTCCATTCTCATCTCCTCTGAGCAGCACAAGTACCTGGAGGATGTGGTGGCGGGCATCATGCGCAACCGTCGGGACAAGCGGGAGCGCATCACCAAAAACAGTGTGTTCCGTTGTTTGATAGACTTCATGCAGACCCTGGATGTGGACCTGGAGAATGTTCCCGATGAGCGGGAGTTGCTCAAGCGCCTGTTCATGGCCCGCCTGAAGAAGGTGCTCTAGCACGCAGTTCTGAATTATCAGCTATGACATAATTCGGATTTATCGAGTATAAATCTGCATATTTTAGAAATTCTCACCTTTGGACTTGAAAATAACTGAATTGTTTGATAGGCTCTGCGCCCACCCTGGCATGCTCCGTCCGGGCATGTCATAAGGAGGAAATGGGCAGCGGAGGACGCATGTCGCAGTGGACAGGTGGTCCGGAGGACTCCAGCGGAGCCAGCTTCGCCGCCCGACTGCGCCTGTGCCGCATGCCCCTGGCTGTCCCGTTGGCTTCCAAAGGCTCGCCTGACGATGTGTTGGACGCCACCCGGCGTCTCCATGCGGCGCGCCTGGTCAAAGCAGACTTGGCCCTTTCCAGCCCGGGGAATGAAACCGGGCAGGACCTCTCCCAGGATCTTGCCGAGCTGGATCAGCGTCTTGGGCGTCTCCTGGAACAGCTGGGTGGCTCGCCATCGGTGGGCCCCGCTCAGGAAGGCCGCCCCGCGGTCCGCCCGGGCGAGCCGAGGGATCCCCTTGCACTGGATATGCTTCACCGTGCGCGTGGCTATTTTGACGAGTGGCGCATCCTTCTGCTGGAGGAGCAATCCCCGGCGCGCCAATTGCAGGAATTCGCCGCCTCTCCCTATGTGGACATGCTGGAGCGCCATCATGCGCGCTTGGCTTTGCTGCTGGACGGAGAAGGCCGCCTGTTGCGCCTGGTGAATCCCCAGCGACTGCCCGGCAACACGGGGCTTCCCCTGCCAGGAACGCGCCTGGATCCTCTTCCCATGGGTGAGCGCCTGCAGGTGGCATGGGAAGGTCTGCCGCCCTTCCGCTGGACGGCTTTGGGGGGAGGCATGCTGCTTGTGCGCGAGGAGCATGCTGCCGGGCCGCTTCCAGAGCCGCTTCGTTGAGCCCTGCGCCTTTCTTTTCTAGCTTCCGCCCCATCAGCACTTGAGGATTCCATGCATCACCTTCCGCGCCCCGTGGCCAGCCTTCTGTTGGCCTTGCTCTTTCCAGCCCTGGCTGCCCTGGCGGTGCCGGCACAACCGGGTTGGAAGGAGGGGTCCTCCCTGGGCCAGATGTTCACGTTCCAATTGGTTGGGGATGAATTCCTGAGCTGGGCCCTGAGCCGTGAGGGCCACACCTTGTTGATGGATGCCCAGGGACAGTGGCGCCATGCCCGCCTGCAGGCCAGTGGTGCCCTGGAGGCCACAGGCGCCGCATGGAATCCGTCGGCCCCAAGCGAGGACAGCCGGGGACTGCGACCCACCCCCCAATGGATCAGCCGCCATGTGGGGGCCATGCGCGCCCAGCGTGACCTGGGGGGAGCGGAGCGCAATGATCGTGTGGAGGGGCAATGGAACCTGCTTCTCATTCTGATTCGCTTTCCCGACCAGAGCGTCTCCATCAGCCCCGCCCTCTTTTCCTCCATGATGAACGACAGCGGCTGGCACGGCACCGGCAGTTTCAATGATTACTACCACGACATGTCCTATGGCCGCTTCAGCACCTTGTCCACCGTCAGCACCTGGCATGAGGCGGCCCATGAGCACGACTATTACGGGTACAACCAGGGGTGGGATCCAGCCCGCCAATTGGTGCGCGAAGCCGTGCTCGCCGCCGACTCGCTTGTGGACTTCAGCCAGTTTGACAACAACGGCGACGGTACGGTGGACGGCCTGCTCATTGTGCACAGCGGGCATGGAGCGGAGGAGGGCGACCAGAGCAACATCTGGTCCCATCGCTGGGGCCTGTGGGATTTGGCCCTTGAGCTGGACGGAGTCACGGTGAATGACTACACCATCCAGCCCGAACTACAAAATGGCTCCCAGTCGGCCATTGGCGTCTATGTGCATGAGTTCGGCCATGCCCTCAACCTGCCGGACTTGTACGACACGGACTACTCGTCCTCCGGCGTGGGC
>CAIWAD010000178.1 GCA_903910645.1 uncultured bacterium
CGCGGCTACCTGGAGCACTACGGCTCGCGCATTGTGCGCCAGGCGGGGGCGCCGGGCCTGACGGACCAGTTCGTGCTTTTGGAGTTCCAGCCGGAGCTGCCTGCCCTTTGCTGGCGCCACTTCCACCTGCGTGCGCGGAAGGATGCCCTGCCCGCCTCGCCGCTGGAACCCTCGGGTGAGGCGCGGGCGGCCCTGATCACCGCCGAGGGCGCGGTGCTGGAGAATGACCTGCTGAAGGTGCTGCTGAAGGCGGATGGCCGCTTCGACCTCCTGCACAAGGCCAGTGGACACTGGCATCGAGGGTTGGGCCTGCTGGAGGACAGGGAAGACGCCGGCGACGAATACGATTGGTCACCTGCGGAAGAGGCGGGCCTCTTCCACAGCGCCGGCCTGAAGGGCCTGATCTATCTGGAAGAGGACAACGGACTGTCCTGCGCCTTGCGGTGCGACCTAGTCTGGCCTCTGCCCGTGGGGTTGGCGCCCCATCGCCGCTGCCGTTCGGAGGAGCTGCGCCCGGTGGCGCTCAGCCTGCGCCTGCGTTTGCAGGCCGCTTCGCCCTTGCTGGAGGTGGAGGTGGAGCTGGACAATCAGGTGCGCGACCATCGCCTGCGCCTGCTCCTGCCCACCGGGCTGGCCTCCGGCGAGTGGATCACCCATGGACACTTTGACATGCGCAGACGCCAGGTCGAGATGCCTTCAGGTGCTGACTGGGCCCAGCCGCCCCAGGGCACTGCACCCCAGCAGGAATTTGCCCTCGTGGAGGCCCAGGGACGCGGACTGGCCCTGTTCAATCGTGGCCTGCCGGAGATTGAAGCCTGGCATGACGGGGAGGGACGCGTCCATTTGGCGCTCACCCTGCTGCGCGGCGTGGAATGGCTAAGCCGCGATGATTTGAGCAGCCGTCGCCACCAGAACGCCGGACCCACCCTGCGCACGCCAGAAGCTCAATGCCTTGGGTGGCGGCGCATGCAACTGGCCATCATGCCTTACACGGGAACCTGGCGGGAGGCCGGCGTGCGCGCATGGAGCAGACGCTGGCATGTCCCCGCCCTGCTGCGTCAGGGTGTGGCCGATGGCCGCAGGCCGGAAACCTTGCCACTGGTCTGCCAGAGCCAGCCGGAAGGGGTGGAGATCAGCGCCTGCCGCCGCCACCCGGAGCGGGGCACACTGCTGCTGCGCCTGTGCAATCTCACGGACAAGCCCGTGCGCGAGCGCCTGCAACTGGGCGCCCAGGTGGAGGGCGCGTGGCGCTGCAGCCTGCTGGACGAACGGCTGGAGGCCCTGCCTGCGGCGCAGGATGCCCTTGAGCTGGAACTGGGCGTGGCGGAGATCTACAGTCTGGAAGTGCGGCTGGCCACCTCTTGATGGGGCGGCGAAATCTTGAGGGCGGGGGCGCATTCCGCTCGCGCAGCTGGCCGATGTCCAGAAGGGTGCGCTAGAAGGGAAAGCGCTCCCAGAGCTTCTCCGGCACCAGGGAGAGGATGCGGGAGATCCATCCCCACCAGACAGGGGCGTAAACCTGGGGCCAGCCCTCTTCCCAGGCGCGCCACAGCCGGGGTGCCACCTGAGCGGGGTGGGCCATGAGGGGTCCCGGCTTCATGTGCGCGGTCATGGGCGTGGCCACCGGCCCGGGCTTCACCAGCACAATGCGCACATGAGGATGTCGCCGGCGCAGGTCATTCAATCCCCTTTCCAGCTCCTGCTTGCTCAGGCTGTACTCCCATTGGAGCCGACGGGGACGATCCCCCGCCACGCTGCCCAGCACGGCGATGTGGGCCACGGGACTTCCTATGGCCAAGGGCAGCCCACCAGGTGCGGCGCTCACCGGCTTCAGCCACTGGCACAAGGCCTCCACCCAGCGCAGCGTGGCCGGGCCGTTCACCTCGCGCATGAGTTCCAACTCGTCCGCATCCCCTGCGCCGCCGGGCACCAGACGGCCCCAGGCCACCAGCACCAGTCGTGGGCGCCAGTCCCCCGCGTCCAGGTTTTCCAGCCAGGGGCCGGGCGCCTCCAGGGCATTGGCCGCCTTCCAGGCCAGTTGGCGGGTTCCCGCCTGGGCCTCCAGCACTGACAAGGCCTCGCCGCGCCGCGTGCTGAGCAGCCAGCCTTCCTCGCGCTCCGGTGGCCGCTTCCAGGCTTCAAGCACCATGGCCTGCCCGATTCCCGATCCCGCGCCCAGCACCAATCCCTGCATCAGAGCTCCAATCGTGTTGACAGATCCGAGCGCCACATCCCCTGGGGATCCCAACTCCGGCGCAAGGCGCGCCATGCCTCCAGCCCCGGCGTCATGCGCGCGAAAGTGGGCGCGTCCAACAGAGCGTCCTTGGCCAGGTAGATGCGGCCGCCCCAGTGGGCCACCATGGCATTGGCCTTGCACACCAGCTCCCTGGCCTGGGGCGTGGCGGGAATGTCCAGCGCCAGTGTGGCGCCCTTGCCGGGAAA
This sequence comes from uncultured bacterium, assembly GCA_903910645.1. Taxonomy (GTDB): domain Bacteria; phylum CAIWAD01; class CAIWAD01; order CAIWAD01; family CAIWAD01; genus CAIWAD01. The sequence continues at coordinate 2,443 of CAIWAD010000178.1, forward strand.
AGCGATGGGAGCCGTGGCCTCGTCCCGCGGCCCCATGGTCTTCATCACCGCCAGACTGCCTCCGCCAGCTCCCATGAAGTGCCGCAGCAGCTCCACAAAGGGCGCGACCCCTTGGCGTTCCAGTAGTTCATCCGGCAAGAGGCACTGAAACTGCAGGAAGCCCTGCTTTCCATAGAGGCGGTTCCAATGGGCCACGGCGTCCAGGGGCCAGAAGAAATCCCCATGGACCTGCACGCCGGGCTTCGAGCGGCGACCCTGTTGCCAAACCGCCTCGTTGAAGGCGCGCATGATGGGAGGCCGCACTCCATTCATTGGCAAAGTGAAAGGCAGCGCGATCCAGGCGTCGCGGGCGGCTTCCAGCGGACCAGGATCTGGTTGTGGATCCCCTTCGTGCACCAGACAGCGGCCCAGGGCGCGCCCGGGGCTGGCGGCGTCCACCCATGCCACGGTGTGCGATGCGCTGCTTGACCGCAAGCGGTCAAGGGCCTGGTCCAGAGAGGCGCAGGCCAGTGTGCTGCGCAGGAAGCCGCTGCCCTGGCGGGCTTCCAACTTCAGCGTGGCTTCCAGCACCACGCCGCACAAGCCCATGCCGCCGCACAGGGCCTGGAAGAGATCCGGTCTTTCCACCCTGCCGCACTCCAGCACGCGGCCATCGGCCACGCGGGCGCGCAGCCGCACCACATGGGCGCAGAAAGCCCCTGCCACATGGTGGTTCTTGCCATGGACGTCGGCGGCAATTGCTCCGCCCACGGTGACATGGCGCGTGCCGGGCAACACGGCGGGGGCCCAGCCCCAGGGCAGGCAAAGGGCGGTGATCTCACCCAGGCTGCGCCCCGCCCCCACCCGCAGGAGGCCGCGATCCTGGTCCAGCTCGAAGGGACCACGCAAGGCGGTGGTGTCCAACAGCACAGGCCCGCACGCGGCGTCCCCATAGCTGCGCCCCAAGCCCCGCAAGCCAAGGGGGAATTCGCGCAGCGCCTCGTCAAGCGCGTCCTCCGGCTCAGGGGTCACCAGGCGGGATGGAGCTGATGGCGTGTTGCCCCAGCCGGCATGCCGCCCCACCACCCTCCTCATCGCAGCAGGATCCAGCAGGTGCAAAGCCAGCCCGCCACCGTCAGGGCCAGGGGCCAGTCCAGCAGCAGACTGCGGCCTTCGCCGGCACGCACTTGCACAAGGCGCAGGTAATGCAGCACGCCATAAAGCACGAAAGGAAGGGTCCACAGGAAGTTGTGCCGGGCGGCCAAGGCCTGATTCAACTCACTGCAATAAAGCCCGTAGAACAGGATGGTCCAGCCCGCGCCCAGCAGCAGGAGCTGATCCAGGAAGGCTGGTGTGTAGCCACGCAGGGTGGGCGTGGCGCCACTTCCCTCATCCGGGACATCGCCCCGGCGTTTTGCCACGGCCAGAAAAAAGGCCAGGGCGCCCGTGCACAGCAGGATCCAGCCGGAGGCCGGCACCTCCGCCGCCCGCGTTCCCGCCAGGACCCGCAGCACAAAGCCGGCACAAATGATGAACAGATCCAGGATGGGCACGGCCTTCAATCCAAGGCTGTAACCCAGGTTGAGCAGCAGGTAAAGCACCAGCATGGGGGTGGCGGCGGGTTGCCACAGCCAGACCAGCAGGAGAAGGAGCAGGGCGCCTGCCGCAAGTGCCACACGGGCCTGCAAGGGCGAAATGGCTCCGCTGGCCAGGGGGCGTCGCTGTTTGCGTGGATGGGCGCGGTCCCGCTCCAGGTCATGCAGATCGTTGAAGATGTACACAAGGCTTGAGGCCAGGCAGAAGAGCGCCAGGGTCTCCAGGGCATGCAGCAGCGCCCCGCCCTGCTGCCAGCGTGCTCCGAAGAGCAGGCCGGCCAGCACGAAGAGATTCTTCGGCCATTGATGGATGCGGATCAGATGCAGCCATGACATGCCACAAGTTACCACCCGAAGGAGGCACCTGCCGCCCTGGCTCTTCGGGATGGCCCCGCCTTCCCTACTTTGCAGCCGCGTTCACCAGACGCAAGCCCCCTACCCTTTGCCTAGGAGGATTCCATGCGCCGCACCAAAGTGGTGGGCACCATCGGCCCGGCCTCCGAAGACCGCGAGACCCTGGCCCGCATGATTCGGGCCGGCCTGGATGTGGCCCGCCTGAATTTCTCCCATGGCGATCATGCTTCCCATGCCGCACGCATCCGCCTTGTGCGCCAGTTGGCCCGCGAGGCGGGTCGGCCGGTGGCCATCCTGCAGGATCTGGCGGGACCCAAAATCCGCATCGGCACCTTCGCCTGCGGGACGGTGCACTTGAAGTCCGGCGATGCCTTCACGCTCACGGGGCGTGAGGTTCCCGGAGATGCCAGGGAAGTGGGCTTGGGCTATCGGGATCTGGCGTCCGATGTCCAGGCGGGGGATCGACTCCTGTTGGCCGATGGGGCGCTTGAACTAGTGGTGGAGGATGTGGCCGGGTCGGACATCCGCTGCCTGGTGGTCACGGGTGGCGAGCTGGGTTCGCGCAAGGGCATCAACCTGACCACGCGCAGCATCCGCGCGCCCATATTGTCCGCCAAGGACAAAGAGGACTTGCGTTTCGGCCTGGAGCAGGGCGTGGACTTCGTGGCCCTGTCCTTCGTGCGCAGCGCGGCGGATGTGGAGGAGGCCCGCGCCTACATGGACAGCCTGGGTGGCAGCGTGCCTCTGGTTGCCAAAATCGAGAAGCACGAGGCCCTGGGCGAACTGGAGGCCATCCTGGCCCAGGTGGACGGAGTGATGGTGGCCCGCGGGGATCTGGGCGTGGAAATCCCGCCGGAGCAGGTGCCGCGCGTGCAGAAGCGCATCATCCGCCTGGCCAACGCCGCCGGCAAGCCGGTGATCACCGCCACGCAGATGCTGCGCTCCATGGTGGACGCGCCCCGGCCCACCCGTGCGGAAGTGGCGGATGTGGCCAACGCCATTCTGGACGGCACCGATGCCGTGATGCTCTCCGAGGAGAGCGCCGCGGGATCCTATCCCGTGGATTCAGTGGAGACCATGGTGCGCATCGCGGTGGAGACGGAGCGGGATTTTCCCCACGAGGACTGGCTCCACCGTCTTCAGCCCGAGGGTGCGGAGGACCCCACCCGCGCCGTGGCCCATGCAGCCTGCGAGCTGGCCGGCCGCGTGGCGGCGGCGGCCATTCTAACCTGCACCATGAGCGGAGGCACCAGCCGTCTGGTGGCCCGCCATCGCCCGCGACAGCCGGTGATTGCCGCCACCCCCGACGAGGGCACCTGGCGGCGCCTGTCGCTCAGTTGGGGCTGTGTCCCCCTTCTCACCGCACTGCACGAGGGTCTGGATCCCATGATCCGTGCCGCCAGCCGGGAGGCGCGCCACGCCGGACTGCTGGAGGCCGGGGATGTGGTGGTGGTCACCGCCGGCCATCCCTTCCAGCGCGCGGGATCCACCAACCTTATCCGCGTGGACCATTGCCCCCTGGAGGAGCAAGCATGAGAATCACCTTCCATGGCGCCGCCCGCACCGTCACCGGCTCGCGCCATCTGGTTGAAGCCTGTGGCAAGCGCATCCTGCTGGATTGCGGCCTCTTCCAGGGGCGGCGCAAGGAGAGTTTCGAGGAGAACCGCCGCGCCCTGCCGGGAGGGCCGCCGGACATGGTGATCCTCTCCCATGCCCACATGGATCACGCGGGAAACCTGCCCAGCCTGCTGCGCCAGGGCTTCCAGGGGGAGATCTGGGCCACCGGGGCCACCCGGGACCTGTGCAGCCTGATGCTTCAGGACAGCGCGCACATCCAGGTGGGCGATGTGGCCTTCGTGAACAAGCGCCGCCGCCGGGAGGGCCGCGCGCCGTTTGAAGCCCTCTACACACCGGAAGAGGCCCGCCAGGTGATGGAGCAGGTGAATGGCCTGTCCTACAGTCGCTGGCGGGACATCGCTCCCGGACTGCGCCTGCGTTTCACGGACGCCGGCCACATGCTGGGAAGCGCCCATGTTTGGCTGGAAGTCTGCGAAAACGGAAGCGCGCCAAAGACCCTGCTCTTTTCCGGCGACATCGGCCGCAGGGACATTCCCATCATCCGTGATCCCCAGCCCCCCGTGGAAGGTGCGGACATCCTCATCATGGAAAGCACCTACGCCGGTCGCAGTCACCCGCCCTACGCCGTTTCCGAGGCCGAGCTGGAGACCATTGTGCTGCAGGCGCACCGGGAGAAGGGTGTGGTGCTCATTCCCGCCTTCGCAGTAGGGCGCACCCAGCAGCTGGTGGTGGCCCTGCACCGCTTGCACGACCGAGGCGCCATTCCCGGCATGCCGGTCTATGTGGACAGCCCGCTGGCCACGGACATCACTTCCGTCTTCCGTCTTCATCCGGAGACCTACGACGAGGAGACCCTGGAGTCCCTGCACCGCGCCGGCAACCCTTTCAGTTTCCGCGCCCTGCGCTACACGCGCAGTGTGGAGGAGAGCCGCCGGTTGAACGATGTGAAGGGACCGGCCATCATCATCTCCGGCAGTGGCATGCTTGAGCATGGCCGCATCCGCCACCATGTGCGCAACCGGGTGCACGATCCCCACACCATTCTGCTCATTACGGGTTGGCAGGCCCCCCACACCCTGGGCCGCCAGCTTGCCGACGGGGCGCGGGAGGTGTCCATCCATGGCGAGTGGATGCCCGTCCGTTGCCAGGTGCGGGAGCTTCAGGGATTCAGTGGCCATGCCGACCAGGCGGAGCTGGAGGAGTGGGTGGGGGCCATGGGTCGGCGTCCTTCCAGGGCCTATGTCGTCCATGGCGAAGAGGAGGGCGCGCGTGCTTTCTGCGAGTGCCTGAAGGTGGATCACGGTTTTGCTCATGCCGATGCACCGTTTATGGGGCAGGTGGAGGATCTGTAGCGCGGGTCTGAGCCGGAGGGGGAGGGAAAGCACGACAGCCCCCATGTTCAGGCCCCATTCTTCCATCAAATGACAAAGAGGAGCGAAGTGTCGAACAGCTCTGCACCCAAGCTGCCCGGCTCGTCCCCGGCCGCCCCCGACAAGTCCGGCGCCGCCCCGCGTGACGAGATGCAGGATCTGCGCGACAAGCTGGCATGGCTGGAGGAGCGGAACAGCCAGCTGCTCAGCGCCCTGGAGGGGCTTGAGCGTGAGCGCAGCCATTACTTCACCCTCTTCGATGAGTTGCCCGACGCCGTTTGCGCCATGGACGAGGATGGCCTTATCCTGGACGCCAACCGCCACCTGGCCTATCTCTGCGGCCTGTCCCAGGATCAACTGGTGGGCAAGCCCCTGGCCCGCTTCATCCACGAGCAGGATCAGTCCTCCTTCGCGGTGCTGCTGAGCGCATCCGTGGACGGACAGGTGCCTCGCTCGGCCGTCCTGCGCCTCATGCGGCGGGATCTGGGAGCCCGCCCCGTTGTGGCGCGCCTGCACATTCCCGCCGCCACCGGCGGCAGGACCCTCTTCCTTGTGGGCTTCACAGAGCTGGAGGCCCATGAAGGCCTGTTCCCAGACGAACTCAGCCGGGAGACGGAGCGCTTCCGCCTGGCCATGGGCGCGGGTGGCGTGGGCATTTTCGATTGGGACCTGACCACAGGCGTCCTTGCCTGGGACGAGCAGATGTTCCGCCTTTACGGCGTGCGCCGGGAGCATTTCAGCGGCGCCTTCGAGGCATGGAGGGCGGGGCTTCACCCGGAGGACATGCTGCGCGCCGAATCGGAAGTGCAGCAGGCCCTGCGTGGCGAGCGGGAGTTGGACACGGAGTTCCGCGTGGTGCGGCCGGATGGCGCCATTCGCTCCATCCGCGCCCTGGGCACAGTGCTGCGGGACATCCAGGGCCGTCCTGTGCGCATGGTGGGCACCAACTGGGACATCACCAGCCGCGTGGA
>CAIWAD010000179.1 GCA_903910645.1 uncultured bacterium
AACTCTACACATCGGCCAACAGGCTGAAGAGCTTCCTCTGACCAGCTTTCACGATAGGGTTACCCATCCAACATCACGGTAACAGTACCCGGTCGGGTTGTCCTCGAGCTGCTTCAGCATGATATGCTGACGAGTGGTGACGACGCCACTGTTGATACCGTGGCCCAATTCGCCTACTCCGCCTGACGCCCCGCATCCCGCACCACCATGCGGCGCCGACCGGTGCGACACACATCCTTCACCTGGAGCTGGATGCAGCAGCTGCCGCGCCAGTTGTTCTCCACCACGCTGAAGACCATGTCCACGCCGCGGCCCTCTTCCTCCAGGCCTTCCAGCAGGTGGCCCAGACCATAGCCGATGGCGTCGAACTCAAGACCCTCCTGCTCCACGCGCAGGAAGATGTGCCCGCTGCCCACCACGCGGGGCTGACCCAGCACATGAAGATCGCGGGAGAGGAAGTGCGGAACCTGGTTGCGCGGCCCGAAGGGCGCGAAGCGCTGGATGTGCTCCAGAAATCCCCGGTTGATGGCGCGCAGGGAGATTTCCGCGTCAATGCGCAGGCGGGCCTTCAAGTCGTCGTTGTCCAGACGCGTGCTGGTCCAATGGCGCAAGCGCTCCCGCAGCTCCGGCACCTTCTCGGCGCGGATGGTCAGGCCGGCCGCGTATTTGTGCCCGCCAAACTGCACCAGCAGATCGCTGCTTTGGTGCAGGGCCTCGTAGATGTCGAAACCGGCGATGCTGCGCGCGCTGCCCTTGCCCATGCCCTCGTCATCAATGGTGATCATCACCGTGGGGCGGTGGTAGCGTTCAATGATGCGGCTGGCCACGATGCCAATGACACCACTATGCCACCCCTGCCGCGCCAGCACGATAATGCGGTCGTGTTCCAGGTCGCACACGCGTGGCACTTCGGCCATGGCCTCATCCAGGGTGTCGTGGTCAATGGTCTTGCGCTGGCAGTTCTCACTTTCCAGAACCTGGGCGATCTCCGCCGCCGTGTCGCGGTTCTTGGTGCACAGAAGCTTCACCGCCCGGTCTGCGCTGCCCAGACGGCCCACGGCGTTGATGCGCGGCGCCAGGCCGAAGACGATGCTGCTCACCTCCACATCGCGGCGCATGAGGCCCGCCACCTGCAGGAGGGCGGCCACACCCACCATGGGCTCTTCGTTGATTTTGGCCAGCCCACGACTCATCAGGCTGCGGTTTTCCCCAACCAGGGGCACAATGTCCGCTGCCGACCCGATGGCCACCAGATCCAGATAGGCGTCCAGGGTGGCCATGTCGATGTCCAGCCGCTCCACCAGGGCCTGGCAAAGCTTGAAGGTGACTCCCACCGCCGCCAGGTCCTTGAAGGGATAGGGTTCTTCGGGCAGCTTTGGATTGAGGATGGCGGTGGCGCAGGGCAACATGGCGGAAGGCTGGTGGTGATCGCAGATGATCACTTCCAGGCCAAGATCCCTGGCGTGGGCGATCTCCTCCAGGGCGGTGATGCCCGTGTCCACCGTGATGAGGACAGAGACTCCCTGGGCGCGAAGGTTCTCCACGCCATCAATGGACAGGCCATAGCCCTCGCTGCTGCGCACCGGGATGTGGGTCACCACATCCCCGCCCACATCCTTGAGGAAGAGATAAAGCAGCGCGACCGAGGTCACTCCGTCCACGTCGTAATCGCCGTAGACGGCAATGCGTCGCCTGGACATGAGGGCGTCCATCAGGCAGTCCAGCGCTTTTTCCATATCCCGAAAGCGTTTTGGATCAATCAGTTGATCCAGGCCGGGATTGAAAAAAGCCTCCACTTCGTCCGGGCTTCCCACACCATTTCCCACCAGGACGGTGGCAATGGCGGGAGGCAGACTCAGTGTCCTGGCGACATGGGCGACTCGTTGGTCCTGCTGCAGATCTCCCGGGTGTTCCCACAGAAGATCCATGCCAGCTCCGTTGCGTATTTCATTGTTCATTCTCGAATGGTGAAGGCCGCGCCAAGGGCGGCGGCCCGTGCGATCACGGCAGAAGGCCGGAGCAGGTCATAAGCCGGATTCTGTCCCCGCCCGAAGGCGGGTGATGGTCATTGATCTTAGCGACCTACCCGGTTCCTGTCCCAAAGGCCGAGGCCCTCAAGACGGGCGGGCCACCCATGGAACCTGCTTGGTCTTGCTTCGGATGGGGTTTGCCCTGCCACAACGGTCACCCGTCGCGCGGTGCGCTCTTACATTAAGCCCGGTTGATCCCAGGCCGCACCCTTTCACCCTTACCCCGCACCTGCTTTTTCCTGAAGGAGCTTTGAAAGAGCCGCTGCAACGCAGCGTTCGCGCTGCGGGGCCGCTTCGTCAGAAAAAAACAGGTGCGGGGCGGTTTGCTTTCTGTGGCACTTTCCGTCACCTCACGGTGCCCCCGAGGGGCATCCCGCCCTATGAAGTCCGGACTTTCCTCCGCCCGTCCTTCCCCGAAGGGAACCCGGACGGCGACCATCGGGCCTGCTCCGGCCCCCTGCCGCGTGTTACAGGTTTGCGTCAAGCGTGTCGCTGATCAGGATGCGGCCGCAGATCTCGCACAGCACCAGATCATCCATCTGGCGCACCTTGTTGATCTTCTGCGGCGGCAGGGCCTGGAAGCAGCCTCCGCAGCTTGAACTGCGGTAGACCGACACCACGCCCCGGCCATCCTTGGCCTTGCGGATGCGGTCGTAGTGGCTGAGCAGGGGCTTGGGAATGCTGGCGCACAGGTCTTCCCGCTGGCCCTCCAGATCCGTGATGCGCACGGCGCTGGCGGAACTGTGCTCGGCGTACTGCCCGCGCAGCTTCTCCAGCGATTCCGTCAGGCGCACGGCTCGGTCGGCGATGTCCGACATGCGACCCTGCAGCTCTTCCTGCTGCTCCAGTGCCGTTTGCATGGACTGCTCGTTTTCCAGCAGGGCGTCCTGGTGGAACTCGATCTCCTTGGTGACCAACTCGTATTCCTGGTTGGTCTGGGTGGAGAAGAGGCGCTTCTGCAGATCCGCCAGCTTCAGTTTCAATTCGTCGTGACGCTTGTCGCGCTTGCGCAACTCCAGCTCCAGCTCCTTCAAGCGGGTCTGGCTTTGCTCACGCAAGGTCGTCTGGTCGCGCTCCTCTTGCTGCAGGCGCTCGAGCTCCTGGGGCAAGGTGCCTTTGGAGATCTCCACATCGCGGAACTGATTGTCAATCTTCTGAAGGTCAATCAGCAGCAGCAGTTCCTTTTTCAAGGCAGGCCTCCTGGTCAAAACACAAAAAATGCACCCCGAAAGGTGCATCTGGACTTCTCAGAGTTCTCGGACGAGGGTCGTGATTCGAGTTGGTCCTGTGAGGCGCGGTCGCACGACACCCCCCTGTTTTACGGCTGGTGAATGTAGGGAAGAGCGGGTGGCGGCGCAACTCTTGGGCCAAATGAGATAAGACCCCCCAAAAGTCCCATCAGGCCAGCCTGCGCATCAGTCGCTCATGCAAATCCTTCACCAACAATGGGTTCCCTGCCACCAGATGGCCATCTGCCAGGGGATCGCCACCCAGGCCGCGCACCGTGCCGCCTGCTTCCAGCACCAGACTCAGGCCCGCCGCCGTATCCCAGGGTGCCAGTTGCAGCTCCACGAAGGCGTCGAAAATCCCCGCCGCCGTGTAGGCCAAATCCAGCGCTGCGCTGCCGCCCCGGCGAATGCCCGCGCTGGGAGGCATCAGTTCTTCAAAAAGACCCAGATACAAACGGGCCATGTCCTTGTGGCGGATGGGAAAACCCGTGGCCACGAAGGCCTCCTCCAACACGGGGGCCTGTCCCACGCGCAGGGGCCTGGCTTGTGGCAATGGCGCTTCCGGGTCGTCCGGAAGAGCGGCCTCCCAGGCGCCGCAGCCTTGTTCAGCAAAGAAAACGCGGCGTTGGCAGACATCGGCCACCACGCCAGCCACGGGCCGTCGTCCCAGCACCTGGGGAAAGCGACAAGGCGAAACGCCTTGAGGGGCATCGGGATCCATTTCAAGCAAACCAATGCTCACCGCGTAGGCCGGATAGCCGTGAATGAAGTTGCTGGTGCCGTCCAGCGGATCCACGGCCCACAAGAGCTCGGCCTCCAGGTCCAGACCCGCGCCCTCCTCGCCCAACAGCCCCACCTGCGGACAGTCCTG
>CAIWAD010000180.1 GCA_903910645.1 uncultured bacterium
GACGGAGCCCTCCCCCACCTGGCTTTCCACCCGGATGGCGCCGCCACTCTGGGCAATGATGCCATAGACCGTGGCCAGGCCCAGGCCCGTGCCCTTGCCCGGTTCCTTAGTGGTGTAGAATGGCTCGAAGATGTGGGCCAGGGTGTGGGCGTCCATGCCGTGGCCGGTGTCGCGCATGTCCAGACGCACATGGGGGCCCGGCGCCAGGCCCAGCTCCCGGGCGCGGATCTCGTCCAGCTCCTCGTTGGAGGTGGTCACTTCCAGCCGCCCTCCGCCAGGCATGGCGTCCCGGGCGTTCACCGCCAGATTCACCACCACCTGGTCCAGCTGGCCGGGATCCACACTGACGGCATGGAGTTCCGCGTCCAGGTTCAGTTGAATGTGGATGTGCTCGCCCAGCACGCGGCGCAGCATGCGCTCCACATCCCCCAGGGCACGGTTGAGGGAGACCTGCTGGGGATGCAGGGTCTGCTTGCGGCTGAAGGCCAGCAGTTGGCGCGTAAGGTCCGCGGCCCGGCGGGCGGCGTCGCGGATCTGGTTCAGGTCCTCACGCAGGGGATCCTCCGGCAAGCGGCCATGGGGACCCATCAGCAGGATGTCGCACTGGCCCTGGATGACCATGAGGATGTTGTTGAAGTCGTGGGCAATGCCGCCGGCCAGACGACCCACGGCCTCCAGCTTCTGGCTCTGCCTCAGCTTCTCCTCCAGCTCACGGCGCTCGCTCAAGTCGCGCACCACGGCGAGGATCTGGTTCCCGCCACCAGCCTCCAGCGGACTGAGCTCCACATCCAGCACCTGCTGGCCCCCCGCGGGCTGGCAGTGCAGCCATTCCAGGGCCTGGGCTTCCCCCCTGGACACACGGGCCAGCACATCGGCCATCACCTGGCTGGATTCGCGACCATCCGCTTGCCGCAGGGGCGCATGCTGCACGGGGCTCTGGCCCTTCAACTGCTCTTCCTGCAACTGGAACATGCGCAGTGCGGCGGGATTGGCCTGTTGCACGCGGCCTTCCATGTCCAGGATGAGGATGCCGTCCATGGCATGCTCGAAGAGGCTGCGGTAGTGGGCTTCACGCAGGGCCAGGGCAGCCTCCGCGTTGTGGCGCTCCTGCACCTCGGCCTGCAAGCGGGCGTTGTGCTCCTTCAGGCGCTGGGCGCGAAGCCGCGCCACCGTGTGCATAAAAGCTGCCGCGACAAGGAGTGCCAGGGTGCGCAGCCACCAATGGGCATGCCAGGGAAGGGGAATGTTCAGCCTGGCCAGGTTCAGCTGGGTAATGGGTCCATCCCCCAGACGATGGCGCACCTGCAGAGTGTAATCTCCACCGGGAAGCCAGGGCAGGCGCAGGTGGGCGTCCTGACTCCAGGGGCTCCATTCCTCATCCAGGCCTTCCAGACGCCAACTCCACAATTGCAGGCCATCCCAATCCCCGCCGGCGCTGACCACTTCCACTTCAAGCGGACCGCGCCCCTGGGGCAGCTCATTGCCCCGCAGACCGCCGGCGCTTCCCGCCCATTCCCGGCCGCCCAACAGCAGACTGCGCAGACGCAGCGGAAGGGATGCCACCCGCCCGCCCTCGCTGTCCGGGTCGAGCAGGAGCAACTCGCGACCCTTGCACACCCACACGCCGCTGTCTTCCACCAGAAGCGGGCCCAGCTGGATGCCATCGTGGACATGCAACAGGGGCGTCCACTTGAGTTCTCCCGCCTCCAGGGCGGGGGCCCTGGCCAAGCCGTCCCGGAAAATGCCCCACAGGCGCTGGCGGGATTGCGTCAGGCTGCTGATCTCCTTCTCCGACCAGCCATCAGGCGGGAGAAACCTGTCGCAACTGCGCAGACTGTCGCCTTCAATCTCAAAGCAATGACCTTCGCTCAATGCCAGCACGCGGTCTCCCAGCAGGGACACGTCCACGCCGCCGGCGGGAAGTCCCTGGGCGCTGCCGTACTGGCGCTGCTCCCAGCGGCCATGACGCTCCTGCAGCCGAATGAGGCCCATGTCCGAAGTGCCCAGCCACCACAGGCCCTGCTTGCTGCACACCATGCTGCTGGCGTTGCAGCTCAGGCCGGGAATGAAATCCCCAGCCTCCCAGCCAGCGGCCCGGCGTCGCAATTGGCGCACTTTTCCTTCCACCCCCACAAGGCCACGATCCGCCTGCGCGGGATCCAGCGCCATGCAGGTGGGTTGGCCCTCCAGCACCACGCGCTGGCCTTTCGGGCCCACTTCGAACAAGGAAGGACCCACAATGGCCAGCAAGGCGTCCGGAGTGGAGGTTAGCGCCCAACAGATGCCTTCCAGGCTGGTGCGCGTGAAACGGGCCACCTGTTGCGCGCCCTTGGCCTCCTCCAGTCGGAACAGGCCCTGGGTGCTTCCCACAAACAAGGTCCCGTTGTGGCGCGCCAGTGAAAGCATGCGACCCTGCAGCCCCGTGACTTCCCCATGTCGGGTGAATGGGCGTGCCAGGCCCACCCGGCAAAGACCATCCATGCTGGACAGCCACAAATCGCCGATGGCATCCTGGTTCACATGCAGGACCTGGTTGCCCGGCAGGCCTTCCGCCTTTCCCAGGTGAAGCAGAGTCCGGGCGGAGGCGTCCAGCACGAAAAGTCCGTCCCGCAGGGTGGCCAAGGCCAGTCGGCCATCCTTCAAGCGCAGGCCGTGGAAGAGCTGGGCATCCGGGGTGAAATCCAGTCCCGTGTTCAGCGGCTCAACCTGACCCTTCTCCAGGCGGAAAAGGCCCATCTGCCGCGTGCCCAGCAGCAAGCCCTTCTCCAGGGGAAGAAGGCAGACCATGCGGTTGCCATCCTGGAAGAGTTCCGGTCCCAGCACCGCTTCCAGAGCGCCGTCAGGGATTTGCGTCCCTCCCGCGGGCAGGCGCTCCTCCCTAAGCCGCAGCAGGCCCCGGCCTTCCGCCTGCACATAAAGCTGGCCATCCACCACCTCCGCTCCGCCCACCGTGCCGCCCGGCAGCCAGAGCTGCAGATGCCCCCGGTGCCAGCGGGCCAGGAATTCGGCGCATTGGAAGTAAAGGCCGTGGGCCAATTGGTGGATGCTGCGCACTTCGCGGAAATGCACGCCGGCCTGGTTCAAGCTGTCGGAGAGGGATTCCATGCCCCAGTCCCGGCGGGCGTCCGGGGCAAGGAGGCCGAACTCGTTCACGCCGCCCCAGGCGATGCGGCCATCCTCCAACACCAGAAGCGAGCGCACCTGAGTGCGGCCCGGCGTGTGGATCAAGCGCCAGGAGCTGCCGTCAAACTCCAGCACGCCATTGGGCGACCCCACATAAAGACTGCCATCGGGGCCAGGACTGCTGGACAGGCAGCTTTCGCCAAATCCCGCCTTGCCGGGATTGTGCAACTCCACCGGCGGCAGGCCTTTTTGCCCTCCCGCCACGGCCACGCTTGGCTCCAGCAAGAAGGCAGCAAGGAAGGTGAGCGCCACGGTGAGCAGAGACACCCGGCGCGCAAGCGTTGCAATTTGGGCCACCGTCAGCCCGGATAGAGAGTGGCTCTTCCCCCGGGGGGAGGGAAAGTTCCTTGGCGACATGAAGCAGTTTCCAGCTTGAGGTGAAGGGGGATCGGGGGCGTCCCACGGGGAGATTTTGCCAAAAACAAAGCTGAATTCCAAGAAAAGCCCTGTCAAACAGGACTTAGTCGTCCCTTTTCTCCGGGGAAGGCGAGGCTGGGCTGGAGGAAGGATCCTGCGTTGGGGCAGAGGGGGCCTTGACCTGAGTGTCCTCAAACAGCATGCGCATGGCGGGCGTTTCCAGATCATCAAACTGACCCTTGCGCACGCTGCGCACGAAAGCCCACACCATGCCGGCCGCAATGAGCAAGGCCAGTGGCAGCACCACATAGATCACGGACATGGTGTGTTCCTTTTTGAAATGCCTATGAAGGTGTCACAACATAAACCGGAGAGAAGGAGGCATGCGCGGGGCAGACTTGCCACCTTCTCGCCCGAACACCGCAAAGACCCAACCGCACCCTTATTTTTCTGAACAGACCGCGAAATCCGGCTGGGTGTGGCATGCACACAACAGGAGCTTTGGCATGAAAACACGATTTCTGCCCCCCCCCTTCCAACTGGCTGTGGTGATGGGCGTCATCGCCTGCGGCTTCAAGGCCCAGGCCCAGGCCCCGGACCATGTGCTCATCGCTTGGAACGATCTGGGCATGCACTGCGCCAACCAGGACTTCAGTGAACTGGTGGTGCTGCCCCCTTACAACAATGTGCGTGCCCAGTTGCTGCGCAGGCAGGCCGGCGGCCCGCCCATGCTGGTGACGGATGGTGTGCGGCTGGAGTACTCCATCCCCGGCAACACCACCTCGGTCACCAAGACCAATTTCTGGGACTATGCCCAAGTGCTCTTTGGCCTTTCCACCCCCCTGCCTCCCGATGTGGGCCTGACGGGCAATGGTCTGAGCGGCATCTTCCAGCCGCACAGCGGTTACCATGAAGTGACAGGCATTCCCATCACACCCTTCCCGGACAACGATCTGCTCAATGAGCATCCCTACCAGCTGCTCCATGTGGAGGCCTGGGATGCCGCCACCAACACCTGGCTGGCCTCCACGGACGCGGTGATCCCCGTCTCCAACGAGATCGGCTGTGTGTCCAGCGGCTGCCACAGCAGTGTGCAGGACATTTTGGACGAGCATCCCGACGAGGCGGGCTTCAATCCCAACGCCAAGCCCATCCTGTGCGCCAGTTGCCACGCCAGTCCGGCCCTGGGCACCCAAGGCATTCCGGAGGCCGGATTCCTCTCCTTCCGCCTGCATGAGAAGCACAAGGACATGCGTCCGCGTGATGGCATGGCCAGCTGCTACAAGTGCCACCCCGGCGCCAACACCCAGTGCCTGCGGGATGTGATGTCCACCAATCCGGCAAATCCCATGATCTGCCAGGATTGCCACGGCACCATGGAAGAGGTGGCGGCCAGCATTGATAATGGCCGCATTCCCTGGTTGAATGAACCCAGCTGCGGCAGTTGCCATGGCGCCGCTTTCGCCGAGGAGCCGAACACGCTGTTCCGCCAGTCCCGGGGCCACGGCGGTCTCTTCTGCAGCGCCTGCCACGGCAGCCCCCACGCCATTCTGCCCAGTCGCGAAGCCAATGACAACCTGCAGAACATCCGCTTGCAGGGACATGCCGGCACCTTGTCGGACTGCAATGTCTGCCATGTGACCACCCCCACCGGCCCTGGCCCCCACGGCATTCCCGCCCCTCCGGCGAACGAGGTGGTGCTGGACATTGGCCGTCAGCCTTCCGGCCAGGGATTGCGTCTTGTGTGGAACAGCCTGCAAGGCGCCCAGGAGTATCGCGTTTACCATATGAGCCAGGCCTGGGGCGGCGCGCTGCAACTGGTGGGCAGCACGACCCAGACCGAGTGGGCCTTAAGCGAGCCCCAGGGGGCCAGCAAGGACTTCTTCCGTGTGACGGCATTGTTGCCCTGAAATCCTTGTCCATGAAAGTGAAAAGCCCCCGCCCAGCTGAAGGGTGGGGGCTTTTTGTTCCATGCTCTTGCCGCAGCATCTATATGAGTTGACTGATAATATCCTTTCAGGCAAACAGAGCATTAGTAAAGCTGATCACTCCCCAATCATCCTATTGATCATTACTGTTTCCTTCTCTGACACAAAACTCCCATCGCGGAGCAAGAGGCCAAGCTCCCCGTCCTTGCATGCGAAAGCAAAACCTGGCCTGCACTGCCGCATCCTTAACTGCAAGGCACGCAGTCCTGCCATAGCACCACCTTCAGCGGAAACTCTGTAAACATGATGAGAGCAAGATTCGCGAAAGAGGCATGTCCTCTTCCATGCTTCAGGCCAGAATCTCCAATAGAGATGAATGGTAGCTTGAAGTATCCTTCTCATTGGCGTAACACAATAAACTCAGTAGTAATCATAATGGGCTGCGTAGCACCAAATCCCCAGCAGCCTGAAGATCCTGCTTGCTGTGACTGAAGCTGGTACAAGCCAGCGAACTCCCATCCTACATTTGTGGCAAGTATACTCTCGATTTTGGATGCCAATTCTTTAGAGCTTCCATTCCTTGAAACATTGGCACTAAATGGTACGACCTTATAAGACATGTGAACTCCTTCCATGTTTGCAAACTTATCGGCGGCGTCTGAAATACGCTCAAATCTCGATACATTTGAGTCGTGATCTTTGATCATTTTATTTGAGAATCCAAATTTCATATCTTTATCATATAATGTATTATTTAGTAGAATCGAAGCCAATGCCGTGAGGCTTATCACAAATAAAATATCTAATAAAAACATATCATCCTCTGACTTTCATTTTTTCACTGCTCATTATTATGCTTATAGAAACCGAATACACTTCTCTCTACTTATCATATAAATAGGCTTCCGCCTTGTGCATTGCCTCCCCAGCAGAAGATGCTTCTCCAACCCTTGACCACCCAGCCCACTCTACATAGACACGTTTGTCATAAGGATCCCATTTCACTTGAACGCTTTTGTGTGTTTTTCCAGTTTTGACATGTCCAATAATTTCTGTTGACATGATCACTTCCTTTCTGGCATTTTCCCGAACAAACACATGTGGAAGAGTGGCCCCCACTTTGGAGGCAGTTTCCATTCCAGATCGTGCAGAAGCATGGTACGCTCGCCTCCATGACCAAGAGCATGACCACTATTTCAGAAGCAAAGCGGCCAATCAAAAATTCTACTGCTCATGGTAGTTTGGGTGCCAAACAGGAGAGCACCATGATATTGCTTGAGCGCCCCTTCCTTCTGCAGGCGGTGAGCAGCTGGTTGCGTAATCCCTCAGCGGGTCCCCTGGATATCACTGGCTCGTCCGGCGTGGGCAAAACATGGCTGCTCAGTCAGCTGGCCAGCAGTGTGCCGGATTGCACCTGGCTTTTCCTGCCTCCCCACATTGCCGATGGCCCTCCTCCCCTGGCGGGTATCGCAGAAGGACTGGCTCTGGCTTGTGCAAGAGAACAGGGACATGCGGCCATGGAGGCATGTCTTCCATTGGACGCCCGCCAGTTCCTGCTTTCCATGGAGGGCGGGCACAGCAGGCTGCTCCCGCTGCGCGCGGGTGTTGAACACGCACTGGCCCGCCTGTTCGGCGCGGCCCTGGATCTGCTGGGCCATGGCGTTGTTGTGGTGGTGGACGAGCTGGGGAGCGCGGATGACTTCAGCCTGGAGATCCTGGCGGATCTCAGCGGAGTGGATTCGCCCCTGCAAGGCCGTTTGCGCATGGTTACGGCCTGCGTGGATCATGAGCAATTGCCCAATGGTCCACTGTGGGAAAGGAAGCACCATCCCGCGCGGCCCAGGCATGTTTTGGCGCTGCCGTCCTGGCGTCTAGGCGAGGTGCGTGCCTGGCTGGAGGCGCATTTTGGCACCAGCTTCGTACAGCAGGAGAGCGCACTGGTAAAGAAACTGCATCGGGCAAGCATGGGCCTGCCCCACCAATTGGTTCTGCTGCTGGAGGATTTGCGCCAGCGTGGCGTTGTGCATTACACCGCCCAGGGGTGGACCTGCTCCCGTCGGCGCATCGGCCTGGGAGACGCCGCTCCCACCCTGCGCCTGCGCCTGATGCGTCAGCGGGTGGAGGATTTGCAGTCCAAAGATCCTCGGGCATTGGGTTTGTTTGCGCTGCTGCGGTGCGCGCGGCGCTTGAACTTGCCTGTGCTGGAAGAGGTGCTGACAAGTGGCTTTCCCCTGGAGGACGCGCGTCGGCACCCAGCGGTGGCCGCATTGTGCGATGCGGGTGTGGCTCGGCTGGAAAGCCAGTCCCAAGCTTTCCACCTGTGCCTGTCCCATGATTCCTGGCGGAATCCCGGCGTGCTCCCCTTGGAGGCGGAAGAGGAGCTGTCCTTGTGCCGTGATCTCCGCCGAACCCTGGCCACCATTCTGCCGGACCATCCCTTTCTGCAACTGCATCTGCTGCTGTGGGAGGCAAGCCTGGCCGGAAATCATCGCCGCTTGCTTTTCCAGGAGGCAGATGCCCTGGTCGAGAGCCACGCGGACGGTCTGCTGGTGGTGCGACCTTCTGCGCTTGGCGCAAATCCGGAAATGGTTCCGTTGTGGGAAGCGCTTTTGCACATGGAGCCCCCGGCGCCACTGGCCGCCAAACTGCGGCTGATCCTGGTGCTCCACTACCGCAGGCAAGGGCGAGACGCACTCATGGAAGCGCTCTTCCAAGAACTGGATCCGGCACTCCTCAACACCCGAGACCGCCAACTTTACCTTTACCTGGGCATGGAGCACCGGCCCACGCGTCACTTGGCATCCCAGCGCTTTGCCGATACCGTGCAGAATGATGATGAAGTGCAGAACCTTCGCTTCAATCGTTTCTTTGACTTGGTCTGCGACTTGAACTTCGATGCGGCGGCCCCCCTGGCAAGGGAGTTGCTGGATCAGCCGCTTTCGGATGAGTTGATGTTCCGCACCGAATTCCTGGCCATGGTTTGCAGCCAATCCCACACTCCGATCTCAAAGGAGTGTCTGCAGCTTTGGCAGGAGCGCTATCAGGAGCGGCGCGGACAGCTTTCCCTGCAATCGCGCCACGACATGCTGGATTGGATGGGTTCCATTTCCCTGAATTTCCGCCATGATCTCCATTTGCCCTTCAAAGACGAACATCTGGATGTTGTGAGGCATCTGGGCTGGAGCGAAAGCGCCAGCCGCATCGCACTTAGGGAAGCCAATCTTTGCCTGCTCTATGATGACGATGCCCGTTCCCTTGCCTTGTACAACGAACAAGCGAAGGCCCTGCTTCACAACTCCACTCGTCCACTTGCCACCTGGTCCCTTAACCACATCCAGGCTTTGCTCAACTGCGGCCGTGCGGATCTGGCCTACTCCATTTATTGTTGCAGCCTGGGCGGGCGCACCATGGACCGGGAGGAGCTGGAAGCTGGCCTGGTGGTGGAACGCGCGCTCCTGCACTTGCTGGCGGGTCATGGCGCCAAAGCCCACCGCATGCTGGAAGACCTGCCCCTGGAATCCCTGGCCGCCAGCCCGCACTTCGGCCCACATGTGGCCCACATGGTGCTTGCCACATGCTCCTGGATGAAGCAAAGCGCTTTGATCCAACGCATCGAGGCTGTGCGCAATCACCCGGCCATGGGGCCGTGGGACCACTTGTTGTGGCATTGGTGCGCTTCTGATTTCAGCGCGGAAAGTGTGCCGGACTTCAATGTGGAAGGGTGCCGGCTCATCCCCTGGTTTTATGCGCTCCCCGTGTGCGAAATCGCCCTGGCGGGAAATCGACCTGCTTTGGCAGAAGAGGCGGCCCAATCACTGGCGCCTGGGCTGCGGCAGTGCGAACACCACCTTGCCATGGCCACGGCAGCGGCATTGGCAGGGGATCAGAATGGTCGGGATCAGCATGTGCTGCAATCCCTTTCCCACAACATGCAGGATGGTCTGCCCCGCAGACAAGCTTGGGTGACCCGGCTCTTCCCGGATTTCCATCTGCGCAAGGCGCTGGCTGGCATGGAAGAGCACACGCGTCAGATGTGGATGGAATCACTATTACCGGAGCATTGGCGTTCATGGCCGCCCGAGGCGTTGAACGCCCTTGGCCAATGGGAATTGGGCCTGGATGCACAATTGCCGGGGGCTTTGTCCCATCGCGAATTCCTGGGAAAGGAAGCAGAGGAAGGCCAGTTTAAGGGTGGGAAGACTCCTTCCAATGGAACAG
Organism: uncultured bacterium; assembly: GCA_903910645.1. Lineage (GTDB taxonomy): Bacteria > CAIWAD01 > CAIWAD01 > CAIWAD01 > CAIWAD01 > CAIWAD01. Next base: position 9,687 of record CAIWAD010000180.1, read on the forward strand.
GACTGCGCATCCGATTGTTGGGTCATCCCTGTTTGATCCTGCCCGGAGGTGTTCTGTTGAAAATCCCCAAGGCTTCTTGGCGCTTGTTGGGATACCTCTTGTGCAAGAGCGACGGACAAAGTGAACACAGCAACCGTCCCCGGCTGCTGCGCGAAGTGTGCGGAATCGGGGAGGACCCAAAAGCCCTGCAACTGGCCTTCAGTCAACTTCTGCAACGTTTGAAGAATTGTCTAGGCACACATGATGTCACCCGGGATTGGCTGGAAGTGGACCGTCTTGTTGTGAAACTGGGTGGTCATGCCGAGGTGGAGGTGGACTGGAAGGCCTTTGGTGAAGCCATTCTCCACGCCAGGGCCTTGCGGCGAAGCAGGGATGTGGAAGGGATGATGACTCAAGCGGAAAGAGCAATGAGTCTCTACGGTGGTCCCTTCATGGATGGTGTGGAGGCACCCTGGATATCGGCCGTGAGAGCAGCCTCAGAGCGGGATTTTGAATGGCTGTCAGCCCTATTGCTGTCCCATTATCAGGAACATGCCCCAAGCCAGGTGGAGTCCCTGCGTCAACGCATTTTGAGCCGAGCACCCTATTTGGCGCAAGTTCCCCAGGCGAAGTGGGGCGCATGATCTGCGCCAATCCGCTGAACGCTCCTGCGCAGTCAATTGATGGCAATCTCGGCTTGATTGGGCTTCTCCCCCGGACCCGCCCCGGGCACGCCCCGGACCTCCCCCGGGCACGCCCCGGACCTCCCCCGGGCACGCCCCGGGCACGCCCCGGGCTTGCCCCGGGCCGGTCCGGGGCAAGCGTCCACTTCCATGGACACTTGCCGCTTGGACAGCCAGGGCTCCAGGTCACTGTCAGGCGGAAGGGTCGGGAGACTGGAAAGTGCGGCTGCGGAAGCTGCTGGTAACCACGGTGATGCTGGACAGGGGCATGAGCAGGGCGGCCACCAGTGGGTTGATATAGCCGGCAATGGCCAGACCGGCACCCAGCAGGTTGTAGCAAATGGAAAAGAAGAGGTTGCGGCGAATGACACCCACGGTGCGGGCGGCGCCGTCCACCAGCTGGGCCACGGCGCCCAGACCCGGGGAGGTGAGGAAGACATCGGCGGCCACCAGGCTGGCCTCGGCGCCCCCATGCACGCTTACGCCCACCGTGGCGGCGGACAGGGCCGCGGCGTCGTTCACGCCATCCCCCACCATCACCACGGTGCCCCGCGCGGCGGCGGCTTCCACTACAGCAAGCTTCTCCTCCGGCAGCATGCCGCCCCGGCAGGCCTCCGGCGCCAGTCCCAGCTCCCGGGCTGTGCGGGCCACAATGCGGGGGTGATCGCCACTTAGCACGCCAACGCGCCAGCCTTTCTCCTGCAGGTGGCGCACGGTGGCGGCGGCGTCCGGCCGCAGAGCATCACCCAGGCCCGCCACGGCAACAACCTCTCCCTGGCGGGACAGAGCCACGGGGCTATGGCCGTCTTCAACCAGTTCGTCCACCCAGGCCTGGATCCTGACAGGCAAAGCCACGCCGCCCAGGCTCTCCAACCAGGCCGGACTGCCCACGCACCATTCCACGCCAGAGACGCGACCACGGATGCCGCCGCCCAATTCCTGGCGCAGCGACTCCACTTCCTCCGACCCGGGCAGGGGCACTCCCCTGCGCTGGGCATGGGCCCGTCCCGCCTCAACCAGAGCGCGGGCCACGGGGTGCTGCACCTGGCCCTCCAGGACCGCCGCCACCAACAGGGCGTCCTCATCCCCCAACACGCGACGCACGGAACTGCGTCCCTGGGTGAGAGTGCCGGTCTTGTCCAGCAGCAGCTGTCCCGGCTTGCTCAGGGCCTCCACCACATCTCCGCCCTTCACCAGGATGCCGGCTTTGGCGGCGCGTCCCACCGCCACACTCACCGCCAGGGGCGTGGCCAGTCCCAGGGCGCAGGGACAGGTGACGATGAGCAGGGCCACGGTGTGGGCCACTGCGTGGGCAGGATCCAGCTTCAACCACAACAGGAAGGTGCCCACCGCCACCAGGATCACCGCCGCCGTGAACCACAGGGCGATGCGGTCCGCCAGGCGCACAATGGGCGCGCGTCTCCCGGCGGCCTCCTCCACCACCTGCATGAGGCGGCCCACGCGCGTGGCCTCGCCCGTGGCTTCCACCCTTACGCGCAAGGGCGAGAGCACATTGGTCGTGCCCGCGTGCACGGGATCCCCCTCCGCCACGGCCACGGGAAGGGACTCGCCCGTGAGCAGGCTAAGGTCCAGCTCGCTGGCGCCGCCCAGCACGATGCCGTCCACGGGCACCACATCGCCGGCGCGTACCTCCACCACATCCTGCACTTTCAGCGCTTCCACAGGCACTTCGCGCACCTGCTCCCCCTCCGGTGAGGCGTCCACCCGCCGCGCGGTGGCGGGAGCCAGGCTGTAGAGCAGCTCCGCGGCGTCGGCGCTCTCGCGCTGACGGCGGCGTTCCAGCCAGCGTCCGCCCAGCAGCAGGAGGATGAGGGTGGCCAGGCTGTCGAAATAGATGTCCCCGGAGGCGCGCACCGTGTTCACCACACCGCTGATGAAGCCGGCCAGCAGGCCCAGACTGACGGGCAGGTCCATGTGCAGGCGGCGATGGCGCAGGCTGGCCCAGGCCCCCTTGTAGAA
>CAIWAD010000181.1 GCA_903910645.1 uncultured bacterium
GGGCACCCATTTCCAACCGCGTTGCAATCCGCCGCTGAAAATGTGCCAGAAGAAAAGCGGAATTGCCGTGAAGAGATTGTATGTGGCCGTTGGCAAGCCTGGGAGCACCACCAAATTGAAGTGCTCCATCATGGGCTGAAAACGGAACCACATGGCCAAGCCACGCATCGGCCTGGCCATGAAGGCAAGGAATGTAAGGCCGATGAGTGCCAGCCCAATCCAGATCATAGGTCCTTAAATCCGGTTGTAAAGCCAGGCAGGAATGCTGTGTTGCAGCTTGTTGATGACACCGCCTATCACATGGCCACCGGCGCCTTCCACGCGTCGCTTGGCCTCCTCCAGCACATCCTTCTTGGTCTTGCGGTACTCGGTCACCAGCACCACGCTGGAAAACAGGCGGGCCAGCACAAGGGCGTCAGGATGGCTGAACAAGGGCGGGGCATCCACCAGCACATAGCGGTACTGGCTGAATAGTTGCATAACGGTGGAATCCTGGGTGCGGAACATGGCCTCGGGAAACATCAGGTGTCCTGTGCCATTGGAAATGAAATCCACCTGCGGGAGCACATCCCGCTGCAGGATTTGCTCCACGCGACCCGTGATAAGCAGCTCGCTTAGGCCCATGGCATTGGTGCCGTCCAACAGGTGATGAAGGGTGGGCGACTGGCTGTTGCCGTCCACCAGCAGAACGCGCTGATCCCCATGGGCCAGTGCTTCCGACAGGTATTGAGCCAGCTCCAACACCACGCGCGTGCTGCCGGCTCCTCCGTGGGTGGCGGTGAACATGACCCAACTGTTGGACTGCAGGTGCTGGTCCAGCATGTGATGCAGGTGTTGGGCCTCACTGGAGAGATTCTTCCCACCCATGGCGGCGCTGGTTCCGGAAGAAGTTCCTTGCTGCGTCAGCAGGTCCTTGTAAATGGACATGGGGTTCTACTCGCTTTTGGAGAAGCTGGACAGGAAGGGGATGCCCAGTCGTTCAAAATCCAGACTCGTTTTCACGGTGGTGTCCAGGCTTTCCAGGATGTACACCAGGGTAATGGTGAAGACCAGCGAACCCAGCAGGCCCAGCAGAATGTTCTGCAGGCGCCGGGGATAAGCGGCGTCCTGAGGCGGAGTGGCCGGTGACAACAGGGAGATGGCCACATCCGACTGGGCGCCGGTGCCCACATCATCCGACATCTGTTGACGAACCAGATCCGTGTAGAGGCGGTTCAAATTCTCCAGTGCGGATTCAATGCTCTGGGTGCGACTTTTGACCTCGGGAATGCCCAGGAGTTCGCTGCGCTGCTGCTGCACGCGCTGCCCGTACTGGGAACGCTGGGATGTTAGGCTCTGCTCTTTCAGGCGCAGATCCGCCACATGGGAGGCAAGAATCCCCGCGAACTGCTTGCGCAGGCGGTCCAGGCGCCTGATGGAAGCCGCCACGGGCTCGCTGTTCTCCGCATAAGTCTGCCGCGCGCTCAACAAGGCCTGTTCGGCGGCCTCAAGCTCTTCCACCGTGCGATTCGCGGTAACCCAGCCTTCCGGCACAATGACGGAGTGGCTGGGATCATCCTTGTAGGCCGCAAGCTCCTGGGTGTAATAGGATGCCTGCCGCCGCACTTCCGCCAGCTGCTCGTCCAATTGGCCCTGCCGAGTCTCAGCATCGAAAATGGACTGGCTTAGGAAACGCATGGTGTTGTCGAAATCGGCCATGTTGGAGCTGGTCAGCAGGGCTTCCTGGGCAGCGTACAAGCTGTCAATCTGAAAACGCAGGCTTTGGAGCCGGGCCTGGACTTTGGAAACCGGCTGGCCCGTGGGGGCTATGCTGCCACGGAACTCACGGTAGGCTTCCACCAGGAAATTGAGAAACTTCGCCGCCTCGTCAGGATTGCCGCTTTGAAAATCAATGCGCAGCACATTGGATTTCTTCAGTGGAATAACCTGCAGCTTGGCGATGACCTGGCTGGCCTCCTCGGCCGTGGCCTCGCGGCCACGCAGGCGACCCAGGGCGCTTTGCACCACCGGATGACTGATGATGATCTCGCTCTCAGTGCTGAGGATTTGCTCCACCGATGGCGGAGTGGCAAAGGGCCTGTCCTTTTGCACCAAGGTCACCTCGGAAACCGCGCTCTCCACATAAACGCGGGTGGAGGCCACATACTGGCGCGGAGCCAGGATGTTGTAGGCAATGACCGCTCCGTTGATGATCAAGAGCGAGACCACGATGAACCCAAGGTAGTCGAAGACAATCCTCAGGAAGTATCGCAGCGAAAAGCTTGCGCCCATGCCCATTCTCCAAGAAAGGTCCCCCCGTGCGGGACTTAGAAGGTTTCGCCTTTTCTCATGCGTGACAGGGACTGCTCATCGAAAGCGGGCAGAATGACTGTGTCGCCCACCAGGATGTAATTGGGGTTGGTGATCTGCGGATTCACATTCTGCAGAGCCTTCAGCAGCTCCCACGACGAAAAGCCGTAGCGCCGCCGGGCCAATTCCACCAGACTGTCCCCTTCACGCACTTTCACTTCACCGCGCACCTCCAGGTGCCGGTTTTTCTCTATGTCTGCCCCAGGTGCGGGTGGTGTGGCGGATTCAGCCGCCACCGCCGCTGTCTGGTCCACGACTTCAGTTCCCGTGACGCTTTCCTTCCCCTGAGTGGGCGGTGTCGTCACGCCATCAGTCGCCTTCGCAATGGTCAACGTGGTGTCCGGTGCCGCCGCCATGGCACCTGGATCCTGGCGCTCAGGCGTGGGCTCACGGCGGCCAGCCATCCACCCAGCCATACCCGCCACAACCACCAGCGCGGCTGCCGCAAGGGCCACCCACTTGAAGGGCAGGCCCGACTTCTCCCGCTCGCCTGCCGTGGTGCGGAACTGGAAGTCCTCCTTCATCACGGCGCGCACCATGGACGCATCCACAGTGGATTTGCGCTGATATGCGGCACGCACCATGGCGGTGTCGCAGATTTGGTTGATCAGGCGGGGAACACCTCCGCTGGCCTGAAAAACAGCTTTTACCGCGGCGCTGCGAAAAATGTCCAGGGCGCGTGCGTTGGCCACTTTCAGGCGGTGCTGGATGTAGTGTCCCGTTTCCTCCAGCGTCAAGGCACGCAGTTGGAACTGGATGGCGATGCGCTGGTTCAGCTGCCGCAACTCCGGGGAACGCAGTTTCTCGCCCAGCTCGGATTGCCCGGCCAGAATGATCTGCACCAGCTTGCGTCCAGGCACCTCGAAATTCGAGATGAGACGCAGGTCCTCCAGCACGGGCACCGGCAGGTTCTGGCCTTCATCGATGATCAGCACCACCTCGCGACCCGCTTGCATCTGCTGCAGCAGGTAGTCATTGAACAGGTTCAGGTAGGTGGCACGATCCGTGGCAGGTGCGTCCAGATGCAGGTCTTTGAAGACATAGCGCATCAGCTCTTCCGTGCTGGACGCGCTGCGGTAGACAAAGGCCACACTGTGTTGGGCCGTCAGCTTGGTGATGAGCGTGTTCAGCAGCGTGGTCTTGCCGGTTCCCACTTCTCCCGTGATGGCGGCAAATCCCTTGCGCTGGGTCACGCAGTACTCCAGATGGGCCAGCGCCTCTTCATGGCTCTGGCTCAAATAGAGGAAGCGCGGGTCACTGGTGACCGAGAAGGGTTCTTCCGCCAGGTTGAAGTGGTCCAGGTACACGCTGTGCACTTCCTATCGGTTGGCCGCATCGCGGGCAAGGAACCAGTAATAGCGTCCCCGCAGGAAGGCATCCAGCGGCGGAATGAAGGTGCTGATATACTGCCCCACCCAGATCTGCACATCGGCGATGGCGCTGGTGGGCACAATGACAATGTCCCGTGGTTGCAGAATCACCGGCCTGCTGCCACCGCGCTCCAACAGATTGCGCACATCGTGCACTTCGTAACGGTAGGCACCGTCCGCCCCCACGCGCACCAGCACCACATTGGCAAGACCGGCCGTGCGCTGGGTGCCGCCAGCCATGCTCAATGCCTGCACCAGATCCAGGCCACGGGTCCAATCATAACGGGCCGGCTGGGCCACTTCGCCGAAAATGTAAACGGGCTGGGGTCCAAACTGGGTCACCGCCACCTGGGCCTGCGGATCCTTCAGCAGGTTGGTGTAAGCCAGGGTGATGCGCTTGGACAAGGCCGCCGGCGTTCCACCTTCAGCGTCCACATCGCCGGTAAGGGGCAGGGTAATACGCCCATCGGGCCGCACCACGGCAGAGAAGTTCTGCTCGCGTGCACTGGGGAAAAATACATCCAGGCGATCTCCCGCCTGCAGGAGATAGTCCTGCGGCATGGCGCCGGACGCCGCGGCAATCTGATCCTGGGGTTGGGGATTCTGCCTGAGCAGGTCTCCCGCCGGATCCAGGCTCTTGCGGCTCTGCAGTCCGCAGGAGAGGCAGAGCCCCGCCAGAAGCAGGGTCATTACACGAAAGCTTTTCATCATCCCACCCGTAGAGGAATCGTGTTGGTTCGCAACAAGGTTCTACTCTTCCCTTTTTCATGCAACCGTTCAAGGCCCATGCCACAGGGCCTCTGTGACCAAGTGTATCGGTTGCCGAATCGGGCGAATTGACCCACTTGCACAGCCCAATGGGTCCATTGTGCCACGCAATCAAGTTGACCCACCTGTTGCGCCGATAGCTCACCAGCACCCACGAGGTGCCTTACATTGCAGGAAAGAAGAGGGCCCCCATGCGCATTCTGGTCACCGGCGCCGCCGGATTCATTGGCTACCATCTGTGCGAGTCCCTGCTGAAGGACGGCCATCAGGTGGTGGGTTTGGACAACATCAATGACTATTACTCGGTAAGCCTGAAGGAAGCCCGCCTGGCCCGGCTGAAAGAGCGCAAAGGCTTCTCCTTCATCAAGGGGGATTTGGCCGACCGTCCCGCCATGGAGGATCTTTTCCTGCGCCACAAGCCCCAGCAGGTGGTGAATCTGGCAGCCCAGGCAGGCGTGCGCTACAGCGTGACGCATCCCCATGTCTACATGGATTCCAACATGGTGGGCTTTCTCAACATCCTGGAATGCTGCCGACACACTCCCGGTGTGCAAGGCCTCATCTACGCTTCCAGCAGCTCGGTCTATGGTGGCAACACCAAAATCCCCTTCAGCGTGGAAGACGCGGTGGACAAACCCATCAGCCTCTACGCGGCCACCAAGAAGGCCAACGAACTGATGGCCCACTGCTACAGCCATCTCTACGGCATGCACACCACGGGCCTGCGCTTCTTCACCGTTTACGGACCCTGGGGACGGCCGGACATGGCCCTCTTCCTCTTCACCAAGGCCATCCTGGCGGGCGAAGCCATCCGCGTGTTCAACCACGGTGACATGAAGCGCGACTTCACCTTCATCGATGACATTGTGGCGGGCATCCGCGCGTCAATGGAGCGCAATCACAAATGCGAAGTGTTCAACCTGGGCAATCACAAGAGCGAGAAACTGACAGACTTCATTGAGTTGATTGAAGGCTACCTGGGCCGCAAGGCCGAGCGCATCCTGGAGCCCATGCAGCCCGGGGATGTGCCCGCCAGTTTCGCGGACATCGAGCACTCGCGCCAGGGCCTGGGCTATGAACCCACCACGGACATTGATGTGGGCATCCGTCGCTTCCTCGATTGGTATCTGGACTATTATCAGGTGGCCCGCTAACAATGCGCATCCTTGCGGTGGTGGGCGCCCGGCCCAACTTCATGAAAGTGGCCCCCATGGCGCGGGCCTTCAAGTCCAGCGCGGTGGACTTCACCATTGTCCACACCGGCCAGCACTACGATCAGGCCATGAGCCAGAGTTTCTTCGACGAGCTGGACATTCCCCGTCCGAATCTGAACCTGGAAGTGGGCAGCGGCACCCATGCCCAGCAGAC